>JAGQUE010000367.1 GCA_020438665.1 Nocardioidaceae bacterium
GGGGCATCTGGGACATCATCGCCGCCCTCACCGTCGCCCGGGTCTGGCGGGTCCGCACCCGCACCCCCGTGCCGGTCTGAGCACGCGGGCGAACGCAGCCCGGTCAGGTCGGTGACGCGCGGCCCGCCGGCGTTGCCCCGGAGGGCCGGCGGAGCGCGAGCTGACCAAGCGTCCGAACCTCAGCGACGCCTCAGGGCCTGCGTCGACCCTCGAGGAGGCGGATAGTGTCGAGCAGGCATTCCGGGGTGAGGCGCATGGCGGAGAAGGACTCGAGGTTCGTGGAGAGCGCGCTGCGCGGGGTGCTCCGCGACCATGGCTGGGGCGTCGCCGACGACGCCGACCGGCTCCGGGCGAGCCTCATGGACGTTCTCGGCACCGAGGGGCCCAGAGCACCGCGGCGCCGTGGACGCCCTGGTCGTTGCCGCGGAGCAAGGCGTGGCGGGTGCGATCGAGGACGGTAAGGGTCATGCCCCGGAACTGGCCGCTCGGCTCGAGGTCTGGGGCGTGAGCGCGCCGCAGGCGGCCTGGGCGGTGTCGACGTGGACGGCTGCCTTCGCCGGTCGCACCGATGACATCCCGAGCACCGACCCCAACACCGAGCCGCCACCCCTTCAGGGAATGCCACGCCGCCCGGTGGTGCCGCCCGCCCCGGCCGGCCCGCAGGAGGCGACGGCGCTGCCTCCTGTCCTGGACCGCACCGCTGAGGCGCCCGGCCCACGGGCCGCTCCGACCGCCGCGCGCCCGGAGTCGGTCGCCACGTGGTGGCGAACGCCCTGCCGTCCTTGCGGCGATCGGCGCCGGGTTCGCCCTGACGATCATGGGTCGGTGGCGGGACCATCGGCATACTCCGGGCCCCCCGACCGAAACAGGCTCGCCGTCGACCCGGAGCTCCAGGGGGCCGAGCAGGTCGACCCGGACCAAGATCAACGGCAAGCTGGCCAACAAGAAGGTGTTCAAGGGCGCCCGCCTGACCGTCACCGGCCAGCGCAAACCAGGCGACGCCGGAGCCAAGGTGCTTCTCCACCCGCGGCTGGCACACCATCGCCACCACGCGCACCAAGCGACACGGCAAGTTCACAGTCGGCGCCAAGGCCAGCTCGCTCGGCACGTGGAAGCTGCGGGTGGCGACGCCGAAGGGCAAGGGCAACCTCGCCAACCAGACCGCGCCCTTCACCCTCATCGTCAAGAAGCGACCCGCCCCGCCGCCGGCCCCGGTGATCTCGACGCCCACGACTCCGTGCACCACCTGCGCGGGCGGAGCACCCGACATCCCCGTCAACGGAGGGCTCACGGCCGGGGAGCACGGTGTCAGCCCGGCTCTGGCGGCGGCATTCGAGGCCCTGCGTCACGACCGTCAGCGTCCGCTGCCGACAGGTCTCGCGATCCGCCAGCTGGCAGCGACGCCGCCTCGCCGCGGCGCCCTCGGTTGACGCCACCGACTGGCAGATCCGCACCGCGGGCGTCCCACCCAGCGCGGACGCCCGCGGAGGACGGGACACAGGCGCGCGTTCGTCAGGTGGTCGGGGGTGTGCGATCCCACGGGGTCACCGCACAGAACAGGTTGTCCTCCGGGTCGGCGTAGACCCGCCAGCGGCCGGCCGGGTCGCGCCACGCAGGAGGCCGAAGGCCCCACAGTGCATTCGGCTGTTGAGGACGACGGAGTCGCCCGCGCGGAGGTTGTGAAAGAGCGGTCGGAGCTCCTGACGCCGGCAGCTCATGGGCGACGAAGTCCTCATCGCCCCCTCCGGGATCGACGAGACCGAGGTCGCGGCGGACTGCGGCCGCAGTCGTGCCCACCACACTCAGCGCGACCCGGCCGCGGCGTGTGGCGTCGGGGCCGGTTCATGCGCTGCTACGTCAGCCTCGGGCGGCGTGCGACGACCGGTGGCCACCAACAACAGCCACACGGCGAAGCTCATCTCGCCGACGATCGATGGCACGGCCACGACGGCGAGTAGCAGGTCAGCAGAGGCCTCGTAGTTGGCCAAGACCAGGTGGGCCACCGTGTCGACGACGTACGCCGCGCCGGCGGCGAGCAGGAACCAGGCGATCCAGCGCGGTCCGTTGGCCTTGAGCAACAGCACCCCGACGACCACGAGGTGTCCGCCAAACGCGGCGAGCCCGGCGACCCAGGTGAAGTCGAAGGTCTGCAGCGCCAGCAGAATCGCCTCATCATGGCCGTCGCCGAACGCCCCCGGTGTGGCGCTCAGCCAGAGCGCGGCGTAGAGGAAGGCCAGCGCAGCACCGAGCACGACGGCATATGTCAGGCGCAGCCACGCCGCCAGCAAGGACAGGTCGCGGTGGACCGGGCGGAAGAGCACCCACAGCCCCCAGGCAATGACCACGTCGATCACGAAGATGCCGAGAAACCCCACCGCCCCAAGGCGGAATGCGGTCTCCGACTCCCGCAGCGCCGCTGCGGTGCCACCGGGGTCGCCGGGCTGCCGGACAGGCGCCAACGCCAAGAAGTTGGCGAAGATCGCAAGGGCGAAGACGGCGAGGTAGCCTCCCGCAGCCCACCCTGCGGCCGCGCGGGGGCTCGTGGTGGTGGCAGTCATCAGTTTGCTCCTGTCGGGTGTGGTGGTCAGCGCCGGAGGCTTAGATGGTGATCGCGACCTTGCCGCGGGCATGGCCATCCGCCACGTGGTCGATTGCCTTGGCTGCCTCTTGCAGTTCGAAGGTGCGCTCGAGGAGCGGACGCAGCTGGCCCCGCTCGACCAACCGGGTGAGCTCAGCCAGGTCCTCGGCGCTCTCCTTGCTGATCATGGAGGTGAGCCGGTGCCGGACGAACGGCGAGAGCGCGATCGCGGCCAGCTGACGGTGGACACCGCCGAGCCAGCGGTCTCCTCCCTCGCCGCCGAGGATGACCAGGGTGCCGCGCTTGGTCAGCAGCGGGCGCAGCTGCCGAAGGGGGCGACGTCCGGCGATGTCGAGGATGACGTCGTAGCGGGTGCCGTCGGCCAGGTCCTCGCGGGTGTAGTCGATGACCCTCGTGGCGCCCAGGGAGCGCACCAGGTCGGCCTTGGCTCCGCTTGCCACGCCGGTGACCTCGGCACCATAGGCGGTGGCGATCTGGACGGCGTAGGAGCCGACGCCACCAGAGGCGCCGATCACGAGCACCCGGTCGCCGGGCTTGACGCGTCCGGCGTCGCGCACCGCCTGCAGTGCGGTGAGTCCGGAGACGGGGAGGGCGGCGGACTCCTCGAAGGAGAGTCGGTCCGGCTTGGGAGCAACGCGGCGCTGAGGGACCAACGCCAGCTCGGCGAACGACCCGTCCGCGGTGCCCATGACCTCGTCGCCGACCGAGACGTTGGTGACTTCCTCGCCGACCTCGGCCACGACACCGGACACGTCACGACCCGGCACCGGATATTTGGGGCGGCGCAGGCCGAACATGAGGCGGACGGCGTAGGGCTGTCCGGTCATCAGGTGCCAGGTGCCGCGGTCGACCCCGGCAGCCCGCGTCCGGACAACCACGTCGCCGGGACCCGCAACCGGAGCCGGGATCTCGGCGAGGGAGAGCTGCTCGCTGCCGCCGTACTGCTGCTGGATAACTGCTCGCATCAGAACCGCCTTGTCTCCGGGGGGATGGTTGGTCAGGGCGCCGACTGGACGCCCGAGGGTTCAGCAGCCACAGACCGCCGGACTGCAGGGCTTGTGCTCGGCGCGGCGCGCGGTGTCACGGAGTCGAACGACTGGGCCGGCACCGGATGCGCCCACGTGGCAGACCATCCGGGGTTGGTCGCGTCGTCCGCTGACCAGTGTGGGGTCGTCATCCGGGGCTCACGGCCGGGCGGTTGTCGCGGAGGAGGACGAGGCCGGCCCAGATGTACCAGGCGATAAAGCCGAGGCCAAAGATCGCGGCGGCGTCCGCCAGCTGCGGGACGAGGGTCGCGGCGCCCGCGATACCGACGACGACGCCGAGCACGGCGAGACCTCTCGGCAGTGCCGGGCTGCGGAAGGCGGCGGCGCTGACCAGCATCACCCACAGGGCTCCGACGATCTCGATGCCGCCGCCGAGGGCGTCCTGGACGACGCTGACCGCCGACCATGTCGAGACCGCCTCGGCACGGTCGGTGGCGGCGAGCTCGATGGCGGCGCGCTGTCCGACCAGCGCGATCATTCCGCTGGCCAGCAGCAAGCCGGCCCAGATCAGCCCGAACGCGGTTGTGATCTGGGCAAGTGCCGGGGTCCGGTCCGCGAGGCGGTCATGGATGCCGAGGACGAGGACGACCAGGGCCGCACCCGCGACCAGGTAGAGCACCAGGTACCACGCGTACAGGACGGCCTGGTGGTCGAGCAGGAAGGCCAACGACTCGGCCGGATCGTCCTGCGCGTCGAGAAGGCCCTCCGGTGCCAGGTAGGCCGCCGCGACCCCGAAGCCGACCACGTAGGTGAACGCTTCCACCAGCGAGGCCCAGCCACCAGCTCGCTGCGATGCCCGAGGACGGGACGTCGATGACGTCACCGCGCCCCGTGCGGTATCGGTCAGCTCTGAACTGGTCATGGGGTCCCTCTGATTCCGGATGCCGATCGCGTCGGCGCTCAGCCGCGTACTCCGAGTCTTGAAGACGTTGTGCAGGCTTGCCCATCCGGTCGGCACCCCAAATTTCAGGCCGCTGATGGCTCCGCGGTGCCGCGCACGCATGGGGTGTGGACTGCATTGCGTGGGTCCGTGGGCTGAGGGAGGCTGGACCATGGCCGCTTCGCTGATGCGCCCGGAGAAGGGCATGGAAGGGCACCGGTCGGACTGGGCGCGCCCGGCATGGTGGAACCTCTCTCTCTACGCACGCGTAGTTCTGGTCAACAGCACCGTGCTCCTCCTGGCCATGCTGGTGCTGGTCGTCACCCCCGCAACGGTGTCGTTCCCGATCGCGACCGAGCAGGGGCTGGTGCTGGCCGTGGGCACCGTGGTCATCGCGGTCGCGAACGCCGTGGTGCTGCGGCTCAACTTCCGTGGACTGCGAGCCGTGGCACGTCGTATGGAGACCATCGACCTGCTGAAGCCCGAGGAACTTCTGCCAGAGACCGGTAGTACGGAAGCCAAGGCACTCATCGCCGGCTTCAACACCATGCTGGAGAGGCTCGAGAACGAGCGGCGTTCGAGCGCGCGCCGCACGCTCAGCGCCATCGAAGGAGAGCGACGTCGGATCGGTCGTGAGCTGCACGACGAGATCGGTCAGCGCCTGACCGGAACCCTGCTGCAGCTGCAGCGACTGGCAGACGACGTCCCCGAGCCGTTCAGATCCGAGGTCGAGTGCATTCAAGAGCAGCAGCGCGCCACGTTGGACGAAGTGGGTGCCCTCGCCTGGCAGCTGCGCCCGGCTCTCCTGGACGACCTCGGTCTCCTCAGCGCGATCGACGCCCTGGCTGAGACGATGGGCGAAACGAGCGCCCGGATCGAGACGACCATCCCCGACGAGCTCCCGCCGATGCCGCCGGACCTGGAACTGGTCGTCTACCGGGTCGCCCAAGAGGCTATGACGAATGCAGTACGGCACTCAGGCGCCTCCCGCATCGCGCTCGCGGTCGAATCAGCCGCCGACCGGCTCACGCTCCGGGTGACAGACGACGGCACCGGCTTCTCCGTCCCGACGTCTGAGGGGCCTGGCATTCGCGGAATGCGCGAGCGGGCCCTTCTCGTCGGAGGTCGACTGCACATCGGTCCGACCACCGTTGCCCGGCGACCCGGGACGCGGGGAACCACGGTGCGGCTCGACTGCACGCACCCCGGCACGCTCGCCGACCGATGACCGGTTCCGGCGCGGCGAGGGTGCTGATCGCCGACGACCACGCCGTGGTCCGGGCAGGACTCACAGCGCTGATCGACCGAGAGCCGGACCTGGAAGTCGTGGCCGAGGCTGAGGACGGACGACAAGCCCTGCAGCTCGGCCTCAACGAACAGATTGATGTCGCGATCCTGGACATCGCCATGCCCGGACTGACCGGGCTGCAGGCCACGCGCGAAATCCGGCGCAAACGTGAGTTCCCGATCCTCATCCTCTCGATGTACGACCGCGAGCAGTACTTCTTCGAAGCGATCGCCGCGGGCGCCGCGGGCTACGTGCTCAAACGCCAGGTCGACCAAGACATCATCGAAGCGTGCCGAGCCGCACTCCGCGGCGAGCCGTTCATCTACCCGAGCGCACTCGGTGCCCTCATGCGTCGATACCTCAGCATGGTCGACCACGACCAGGACACCGGTGCAGGACCCCTCACCCCCCGAGAGACCGAGGTCGTCAAGCTCATCGCGGAGGGACACAACTCCCAGCAGATCGCGGACCTCCTGAGCATCAGCCTCAAGACGGTGGACCGGCACCGCACCAACCTCTTGGAGAAGCTCAACATGAACGACCGTGTCGACGTCACCCGCTATGCCATCCGGTCCGGCCTGGTCGAACCGTGAGGCGTAGACCTAGCCACCTTGTGTGTCCACAACAAGAGTGCGACCTCAGCTGAGGTCGCTGCGAGGGTCTCCCCACCGACTAGGTGCCTTATGACGGCCCCTGGCGTGCGCAGACACGGTCGTCTTCGCGCGTCAGGGGTTGTTGTCGTGCGGGCCGCGCCAGCCGGGTGACCAGCAGGTTCGGCACCCAGCAGAGCCACGCGATGGCGGGGTACGCCGCGTCGAAGGACAGGCCGAGAAGGCCCGACACGGGGAGGTAGAGGCGCAGCGTGACGGCGGCGAAGGCCAGCGCGAAGGAGCGGATCGCCCAGCGCCGGTGGGTCACGAAGTCGCCTCTCATGGCGGCCCGGAACGCCGCGACCGTGGTGGCGACCCACACGACGCCCAGCACGCCCAGGCCGCCGGCCGCCACCGGCCCGTGCGTGGTGCCGACCGCGGCGATGGCGCCGGAGCCCCCGCCGAGGACCGCGGCCACGACATAGGCGCGGCCGATCCCCCGATGGAGCCGCGGCGCCTTCGCGCGCACCGCCGGCCATAGCTGCCACGGCACGAGGAGCAGCGCCACGCTCGAGGCGACGATGTGGACCTGGAGTGCCCGCAGCAGGCCGTTGGCGGCGATGTCATCGGGGAGAAGGTCGAAACCGGTCGCCGCCATGGCAACGCCGTAGCCGCCGATCAGCAGGCACAGGACGGTCGCGACGGCGAGTCCGACACGGACGCGGACGGAGGGAGCTGGAGACATGCGCTCAGCCTCGTGGTCCGCGGCGCGGGCAGCATCGGCGAGATCCCCGGTCCTGCCCCCGAGCGGTCCCCGGGGCAACCCCGAACCCGGTCGGAGCCGCAGTCGCTGTTCCTCGTCGTACGGCGCCTCGGAGACCCCAGGGCCTAGGGACAGCCGCCTGCCCACCGTCGCCAGCTGCAGTCCGACGCGGAGTCCGGTCGTCCGTCAGCGGGGCACCGCCGTGACCACGAGGGCGTCGCCGTTGAACTTGTTCTGGCTGGCGCCGCCCGTCACGTACACACGCTGGCAGACGATCCGTGCGTCGTAGACTCCGGGCGAGACATCCGTTCCCCCCATCACCGGGATGCTCACCTCGTCGTTGAACGAGTTGTCACCGTGGGTGAGCCCGATCATCTGGGGCCCGATGTCCTGCCAGGAACCGCCTTGCACCGCGACCTGCGGCCAGCAGATCGACTGGTCCAGGTTTCCGGTGCCGGTGTTGTTGCGAAGCCGGACAACACCACTGACCTGCAGGCGCGCCTTGA
>JAGQUE010000368.1 GCA_020438665.1 Nocardioidaceae bacterium
AGCACCGTGACGAGGGCGCCTGTCTTGCCGAGCAGCAGACCGTGGCGCGGCAGGGGAGAGGCGCCGAGGCGTTTGAGGACGCCGTAGCGACGCTCGAACCCCGTCATGATCGCGAGCGACGTGAAGGACGACGACATCACCGCGAGGGCGAACACGCCCGGCGTGAACAGGTCGACGGGTCGCTCCGCGATGTCGAGGCCCAGCCGCTCGGCACCCTTGACAGCCCCCACCAGGACGATGACCGGGATGACGATCGCAAGAAGCAGCTGCTCGCCGTTGCGCAGGAGCAGTCGCGTCTCCATCCGGGCCTGGGCGATCACCTGGCGGCCCAGCGGGGCCGCACCAGGGCTCGGGCTGAACGTGCCGGTCATGGCGCGCTCCCGGGGTCGGTCAGCTCGACGAAGACGTCCTCGAGGTCGCGGCGGCCGCTGTCGGTGAGCTCGGCAGGCGTCCCCGAGCGGACCAGCCGCCCGCGGTCGACGATGTGGACCAGATCGGCGAGCCGGGCCGCCTCATCCATGTAGTGGGTCGTCAGCACGACCGTGACGCCATCGGCGCGCAGCTCCTCGAGCACCTCCCACGTCGCCCGGCGCGCGTGCGGGTCCATGCCCGCGGTCGGCTCGTCGACGAAGACCAGCTCCGGGCGGCCGATGAGCGCCATCGCCAGACCGAGCCGCTGTTGCTGCCCGCCCGAGAGGCGGCGATAGGGGGTGCGGCCGCACTCGGCGAGCCCCAGCCGCGTCACCAGCAGATCCACCTCCTGGGGTTTGGCGTGCAGCCGCGCGAGGTGCTGCAGCATCTCCAGGGCCCGGACCCCCGACCAGGCGCCGCCCTGTTGGAGCATGACACCGATACGGGGGAGGAGCGCAGCGCGGTCGGCGACGGGGTCGAGGCCGAGCACGCTCACGCTGCCCTCCTGGGGCCGGCGGTAGCCCTCGCAGGTCTCCAGAGTCGTGGTCTTGCCGGCACCGTTGGGACCCAGGACCGCCGTGATCGTCCCCACCGGCACGCGCATCGTCAGACCGTCCACCGCCGTCGTGGCGCCGTAACGCATCACCAGACCGTCGACGACGACGGCCGCGGCGGGACCTTCGTCGGGGGGCACCCGGTCAGTGTAGGAACGCCGGCGGTCACCATCGTGGCGGGGGTGGCCCGCCGCCGGCCACGCCGTGAGTGACCTCTCAGGAGCGCCTACTTGATCGGGGCCGGGCATTAACGTCACACTGGTGTTGTGGAATTCGCTGCCGCCCCCCCGTTGGCCGACCCGGGCCTCGATCCGGTCGCGCCCACAGCGGAGGCGTCGACCCGGGCGAGGGTGGCCAGGTCCATCCTCGAGAACGGCCCGTCCACGGCGGCCGCCCTGGCCGAGCGGCTCGGCCTGACGCCGGCCGCCGTGCGCCGCCACCTCGACCAACTGGTTGCCGAGTGCGCCGTGGTCCCGGTCGAGCAACGTGCCCAGGGCTCGCGGGGACGCGGTCGTCCCGCGCGGGAGTTCGCGCTCACCCAGCACGGCCGCGACCGGTTCGACCAGCACTACGACGACCTGGCGGCCGAGGCGCTGCGTTTCCTGGCCGAGACCGGCGGCGAGCGGGCCGTCACCGAGTTCGCCCGGCGCCGCGTCGCCTTCATCGAGCGGGACTTCCGGGCCGCCGCAGACGCCCATCCCGAGCTGTCCCGCGCCGAGGTGCTCGCCCACGTCCTCAGCAAGGAGGGCTACGCCGCCAGCGTGCGCGAGCTGCCCGTCGTACGCTCCGGACCCAATGCGGCCGCGACGGCCGAGCAGCTGTGCCAGCAGCACTGCCCGGTGTCCCACGTCGCCCACGAGTTCCCCCAGCTGTGCGAGGCCGAGACCGAGGCGATCAGCAAGGTCCTCGGCACCCACGTGGCACGCCTCGCGACGATCGCCCACGGCGACGGCGTGTGCACCACCTGCATCCCCGACCCGCCCGCGGAGGGCTCCGGCCCTTCCCAGTTCCCCCACCAGGATGGAGCGTCACTATGACGAGCATCGACGAGCTCAACCCCGGGCTCGAAGGAATCGGTCGCTATGAGTTCGGCTGGCACGACCCCGACGTCGCGGGCGCTGCTGCCACGCGCGGCCTCAACGAAGCGGTGGTGCGCGACATCTCGGGCCGCAAGAGCGAGCCCGCATGGATGCTCGACCTCCGCCTCAAGGGCCTCAAGCTCTTCGACCGCAAGCCGATGCCCACCTGGGGCGCCGACCTCAGCGCGATCGACTTCGACAACATCAAGTACTACGTCGAGTCAGCGGAGCGGCAGGCCACGTCCTGGGAGGAGCTGCCCGAGGACATCAAGAACACCTATGACAAGCTCGGCATCCCCGAGGCCGAGAAGCAGCGGCTGGTGGCGGGTGTGGCCGCCCAGTACGAGAGCGAAGTGGTTTACCACCAGATCCGGGAAGACCTTGAGGCACAAGGGG
>JAGQUE010000369.1 GCA_020438665.1 Nocardioidaceae bacterium
CCCGATGGGCAGGCCGGCTCGGCCTACTACTGGCTGGTCCAGGCGTGCTCGGCCAGCGACACGACGTGCACGACGCTCACCCACGCAACGCACGCCTTCAACAAGCTGACCAAGCCAGTGCAGCTGCTGAGCCCGAGCAACGGCGCGACCGTGGCCAACGAGGTGACGTTCGGCTGGCGCGACTACCTCGACACCAACCAGGACCCGACCGCCTCGCCCGTCTCCGAGCCGACCGGCATCGACGACGTGGACCCGACCGTCGAGGCGAAGCAGTACCGGATCCAGGTCTCCTCCGACGCGAACTTCCAGTCGATCCTCGATGACGAGACCGTCGACCAGACGACGTTCACTCACGATGACACCACCTACACCGAGGGCCCTCTCTATTGGCGGGTGCAGGCTCTCGACAACAACGCCGGCGACAGTGGCAGGCTCTCCTGGAGTGCCGTGGGCACGTTGACCAAGGCCTCGCCCACGGTCACCTTGACCACTCCTTTGAACGGTGCCCAGGTCTCGGGGTCGGTCCCGCTCCGCTGGGAACCGTTGCCGTACGCCGCCAAGTACGACGTCGAGGTCTACCGCAACAACGACACGACCGGGTCCGACGCCAATCTCGTCGACAGGGCCACGTCGCTTCAGCCTGCGATCTCGTGGACCGATCCCATGTCGGTCGCCGACACGGCCTACACGTGGCGGGTCCGGCCCGTCGATGTCAAGGGCAACAAGGGCCCCTGGACCGACCTGGCCGCTCCCGGAGCCAAGTTCTTCGTCGTCGGGGACACGCCGGTGCTCTCGGACCCCGGGATCGATGTCAACGTGAGCGCCACCGATGCTCTCTTCAGTTGGCAGCCCGTCGCGGGCGCCACCTCCTACAAGTTCGAGCGCCAGCTCGTCGGCAACGGCAAACCCGCCGAAACGGTCACCACCCCCGCCTTGGCCTACGCCCCGAGGGCCACGATCTCCGACGGAGCGTGGGAGTGGCGGGTGAGCGCGCTCGACGCGGCCGGCAAGGTCACCGGCAGCTCGAGCTGGCGTCCGTTCCTCGTGGACGGCACCGCCCCGTCCGTGGCCTCGTGGAGACCCCAGGGCACGGTCAAGCGTGGGACCAACTTCGTGGTGACGTTCTCCGAGCCGGTCACCAGCGTCAACAACACCACGTTCCGGCTTCGGCTGAAGGGCAGCACCACCAACCTCCTGGCCACCGTCACGCTGAGCGCCAACGGCCGGAAGGCCACCCTCAACCCGACCGCCAACCTGAAGTCGAAGAAGGCGTACGCCCTGTCGCTGACCCGGGGCATCACCGATGTCGCCGGCAACCCACTGACCAAGACCTTCAGCTGGAAGGTGGTCGCGAAGTAGCGCGAGTCGGGCACGGCCGCGGGCGGTAGCCTGCGGCCGTGCACTGGTTCGCAGATCACTGGCTCGACCTCGTCGGGTGGGGCGGCAGCGCCCTGCTCGTGTTCAGCCTGCTCCAGACCCGGGTGCTGCGGTTCCGGGTGCTCAACCTGGTCGCCTGCCTGATCCTGGTCGTGTTCAACGCCCTGGTGGCCGTGTGGCCGATGGTGGGCATGAACGTCGTGCTGAGCGCCATCAACCTGTGGTTCATCCTGCGGCTGACCTCCCAGCGGCACGACGCCCACGTCTTCGAGGTGCTGGAGCTCGGACCGAGCGAGGAATACCTACGTCACGTGCTGCGCGTCCACAGCGGCGACATCCTCAAGTTCCAGCCGGACTTCGTCTGGGACCCCGGGGCCCCCGGACAGCATGCCTTCGTCGTGCAACGCGGAGACGAGACGGTCGGTGTTGTGCTGCTCGAGGCCGACGGCGACACCGCCCGGGTCCGGCTCGACTACGTCACCCCGCGGTTCCGCGACTTCTCCCCCGGCGAGTTCGTGTGGCGCCGCAGCGGCATGCTGTCGGGGCTCGGGTTCCGACGCGTGGTGACGCCGGCGGGCATGGTCGAGCCCTACTACAGCCGGCTCGGTTTCCGGGCCGACGGGCCGTCCTACGTCCTGGACCTCTGAGCCTCGCCGCCCGCCGTCAGCCGGCCCCAGCGGCGACCCAGCGGTCGAGCAGCGATCGTGCGCTCCCACTGTCCAGGGCAGCCTCGGCCCGGGCGATCCCGGTGGCCACCAGCTCGTCGAGCGCCCCGGCCCCGCCGTCATAGACCGCCAGGGCCGCGGCCGCATTGAGGACCACGGCGTCGCGCACCGGCCCAGGCTCGCCCTCGACCAGGCGGCGGACCACCCCTGCGTTGTACGCCGCGTCGCCGCCGCGCAGCGCCGCGACCTCGGTGCGCGGCAGGCCGTGGTCGGCCGGGTCGATGGTGCCGACGGCGACCTCGCCGTGGGCGACCCGCCACACGGTCGACGTGGTGGTCGTGGTCAGCTCGTCGAGGCCGTCGT
>JAGQUE010000370.1 GCA_020438665.1 Nocardioidaceae bacterium
GCGGTCGAGGCGGGCGAGCGGCTCGGGTTCCTCCCCGGCACGCTCAGCGAGAAGATCGACCCCTACCTGCGACCGCTCTATGACGCGCTCCACGACATGATCGACCCCGAGTCCATCCCCAAGCTGCTGGCCGCCGGGACCATCGAGGTCGCGCCGCTGGCCTATATGCGCGGCCGATCGCTCAACGACGCGTTCATCATCCTGGACGAGGCCCAGAACACCTCGCCCGAGCAGATGAAGATGTTCCTCACGCGGCTCGGGTTCGGCTCCAAGATCGTCGTGACCGGCGACGTGACCCAGATCGACCTCCCGGGCGGCACCCGTAGCGGCCTCAAGGTCGTCGAGGAGATCCTCGACGGCCTCGAGGACGTCGTCTTCAACCGGCTGACCAGCCACGACGTGGTTCGCCACAAGCTCGTCGGACGCATCGTGGCGGCCTATGACGAGTTCGACGCCCGCGAGGACCAGCGCGACCACGGCGCCACCAGCAAGGGACGGCGTTCGTGAGCATCGAGATCCTCGACGAGTCCGGCAGCGGGATCGACGTCAAGGAGCTGGCCAAGCTGGCCAGGTTCGTGATGGACCGCATGCGCGTCCACCCGCTCGCCGAGCTCTGCATCAAGGCGGTCGACGAGGCCACCATCGCCGAGCTCAACGAGCGATGGATGGACAAGGAGGGGCCCACCGACGTGCTGGCCTTCCCCATGGACGAGCTGCGCCCCGGCCTGGTCGACGAGGACCCCGAGGAGGGCGTGCTGGGAGACCTGGTGCTCTGTCCCGCGGTGGCCGCCCGCCAGGCCGCCACGGCCGGCCACTCCGAGGCGGCCGAGGTCGAGCTGCTGACCGTCCACGGGATCCTCCACCTGCTCGGCTATGACCACGCCGAGCCCGAGGAGCACCGCGAGATGTTCGGGCTCCAGGACCAGATCCTGGGGGAGTGGCGCGCTCCGGCGCCCGCCCAGTGACCGCGGGACGCTTGACCCGCTGACCGAGATCGGACGTCGATGACCGGCAAAGACCTGGGCCTGCTCGCCACGGCCGCCGGCCTGGTGCTGCTCGCGGGGCTGTTCTCCGCGGCCGACGCCGCGCTCGGGTCGTTCTCACCGGCCCGGGCCGAGGAGCTGGCGGAGGATGGCCGCACCGGCGCCAAGCGGCTGGTCCACCTGCTCCGGGACAGCCCGCGCTTCCTCAACACCGCGCTGTTCCTGCGGTTGTTCTGCGAGATCTCGGCGATCGTCCTGGTCACCCTCCTCGCCTATGACCGCTGGGGATCCTGGTGGCCCGCCGCCACCACCTCGGCGGTCGTCATGCTGGTCGTGTCGTTCGTGGTCATCGGGGTCGCTCCCCGCACGATCGGACGCCAACACCCCGAGCGGGTCGCGCTGGCCAGTGCCGGGCCCCTCACGGCCGTCACCACGATCCTCGGGCCGCTGCCCCGCCTGCTGATCCTGGTCGGCAACGCGATCACCCCTGGCAAGGGCTTCCGGCAGGGACCCTTCTCAACGGAGACCGAGCTGCGTGAGCTCGTCGACCTCGCCGAGGCGTCGGCGGTGATCGAGGAGGGCGAGCGCAAGATGATCCACTCGGTCTTCGAGCTCGGCGACACCATCGCCCGCGAGGTGATGGTGCCCAACACCGACGTGGTCTATATCGAGCGCCACAAGAACCTCCGGCAGACGATGTCGCTGTTCCTGCGCAGCGGCTTCTCCCGCATCCCGGTCATCGGCGAGAACCTCGACGAGGTGCTGGGGTTCGCCTACCTCAAGGATCTCGTCCGGCGCGACTTCGAGGCTCCCGACGTCGAGACGACCGAGCGGGTCGAGGAGGTCATCCGGCCGGCCTACTTCGTACCCGACACCAAGCCGGTCGACGAGCTCCTCTCCGAGATGCAGGCCCGTCGCCAGCACATCGCGGTCGTCGTCGACGAGTACGGCGGCACGGCGGGTCTGATCACCATCGAGGACATCCT
>JAGQUE010000371.1:0-1111 GCA_020438665.1 Nocardioidaceae bacterium
CTGCTGGCCGACGGCAACATCGGCATCGGCGGCTGTCCCCACACCCTCCTCCGGCACCTCGCCGGGCTGCTCGGCTCCGGCGGCCGCGTGGTCGCCGACCTGGCGCCCTACGGTGCCGGCATCCGCCGGCGGACGCTCCGGCTCCGCGCGGGCGGCCGCACGAGCGCACCGTTCCCCTGGACGTTCGTCGGGGCCGACGCCATCGGCGGCGTCGCCGCGCAGGCGGGGCTGGCCGTGGTCGAGCGGCACGACTATGCGGGCCGCTGGTGCGCCGTGCTGGAGGCCGCCCGATGAGGCTCCCCTCAGCGCCGCGCGAGGAGGACTTCGACCGGCGACTCCGCAGCCCGGCGGTGACCTCACGCGTCGGGCTCTGGCTCGGGATCTGCTTCGGCGTGGCGTTCGTGACCGGGCTCGTCAGCCACTGGGCCTATGCGGCGGATCCTCTGGTCGCCTTCCCGACCCGCCCGGTCTGGGGCTATCGGCTGACGCAAGGGATCCACGTCGCCAGCGGCACCGCCGCGATCCCGCTGCTGCTCGTGAAGCTCTGGACGGTCTATCCCAAGCTGTTCGCCCGCCCGCCGCGCGACTCGGTGCGCCGGCTGGTGGGGCACGCCCTGGAGCGTTCGTCGATCGGCCTGCTCGTGGCGGCCGCCATCTTCCAGCTGGCCTCGGGCCTGGCCAACACCGCGCAGTGGTATCCCTGGGCGTTCTCCTTCCGCCGTACCCACTACGCCGTCGCCTGGTTGGCGATCGGCGCGCTCGTGGTCCACATCGCCGTCAAGCTCCCGCTGGTCCGGGCCTCGTTGCGGCTGCCGCTCTCCGCGGCCGTCCAGGATGCCCCGGCCGAGGAGCCGGCGCCGGGCGCGCTCAGCCGCCGTGGGTTGCTGCGCAGCACCGGCCTGGCGGCGACGCTGGCCGTTCTCGCGACCGCCGGCAGCACCGTGCCCCTCCTGCGCAAGGTCTCGGTGCTGGGGGTCCGGTCGGGGGACGGGCCGCAGGGCATCCCCATCAACAAGTCCGCCGCCGCGGCCCGCGTCACCGAGCTGGCGCGCGACCCGGGCTACCGACTCACCGTCGTGCACGACGGACAGGAGACGACCTGGTCGCGCGA
>JAGQUE010000371.1:1192-3935 GCA_020438665.1 Nocardioidaceae bacterium
GTCCGTCTCCGGGAGCTGCTCGACCGCGTGGGAGCCCCCCGCGGCCGGGACCTCCGGATCGAGTCGCTCCAGCCATCGGGGCCCTTCCGCGTGACCACGATGCCCGCCCCGTTCGCCGACGACCCGCTCACCCTGCTGGCCCTCGCACTGGGCGGTCAGCCGCTGAGTCTCGACCACGGCTATCCCGCCAGGGTGATCGCCCCCGATCGCCCCGGCGTGCTCCAGACCAAATGGGTCGTGCGGATCGAGGTGCTCTCGTGACCAGGTGGGTCCTCGGAGCGCTGGGCCTCGCCCTGACGGCGTACGGCGCGGTGCTGCTGCTCGGCACCGGCTGGTCGAACACCGTCGCTGCCGCCATCTGGCTCGCCGGCGGCGTCGTCCTCCACGACGCCGTCCTCGCGCCGGCGACGCTGGCGGCCGGGCTGCTGCTGGTGCGCCTCGTCCCCTCCTCGTGGCGTGGCACCGTGGCCGGGACGCTGGCCGTGGTGGGGACTCTCACCCTGGTCGCGATCCCGGTGCTGGGCCGCTTCGGGGCCCGCTCCGACAACCCGACGCTGCTGGACCGGCCCTACGTGGTCGGCTGGGCCGTCCTCGTCGTCGTCGTGGCGGCGGGTGCGGTCGTGGTCCGGCTCGTGCAGCGGCGGCCATGGCATGCTCAGACCTCCGAGAGGAGGGGCCATGGCACGCGTCCTGGTGGTCGATGACGACCTCACCGTCCGCGAGGTGGTGGTGTCCTACCTGCGCGCCGCCGGTCACGCGGTCGCCGAGGCCGCCGATGGCGAGGCAGCGCTGACCGCGATGAGCGCCTCCCCGGCCGACCTCGTCGTGCTCGACCTCATGCTGCCCGGCATCGACGGTCTCGAGGTGTGCAGCCGGCTCCGGGCCACCTCCGACGTGCCCGTGATCATGCTGACCGCACTCGGATCGGAGGCCGATCGGCTCGTGGGACTCGAGCTCGGGGCCGACGACTATGTCACCAAGCCGTTCAGCCCTCGGGAGCTCACCCTGCGGGTCGGGTCGGTGCTGCGACGCGTGGGCGAGCGCGAGGACGCCACGGATCTCGAGCCGCTCGTCGACGGCGACCTCGTCGTCGACCGGGAGGCGCACACCGCCGCCCGGGGCGGGCGGCCACTGGCGCTCACCGTGCGCGAGTTCGACCTGTTGGCCTTCCTGATGGCCCACCCCGGGACGGCGTACTCCCGCGACGAGCTCCTCGAGAAGGTCTGGGGTTGGTCGTTCGGCGACCAGTCGACGGTGACCGTCCACGTCCGGCGGCTGCGCGAGAAGATCGAGCCCGACCCGACCCGCCCGACCCGGCTGGCCACGGTGTGGGGGGTCGGCTATCGGTGGGACCCGGTGATGGTGGGGGAGCTGTGACGGTGGGGTGGGTGCGATGAGCAGCGACCATTGGCAGATCGTCGGCATCGCGGCCGGCTGGTCCGGCGCGGTCGGTCTGGTGGGGCTGGTCCTCATCTATCTCATCCGTCGGCTGTCCATGCGCTGGCTGGTCGCGGGCGTGGCGTTGGTGGCCGTGGCGGCCGTCGTCGCCGGCGTGCTCGGCACCTCGCGTGCGATGTTCCTGTCCAGCCACGACCTCGGGGTGGTGGTCTGGGTCAGCGTGGTCGCCGGCGCGGTGGCGGTCGTGGTGGGCGCCGTGGTCGGCGCGGCCGTGGTGCGCTGGTCCGGGGCGCTGCGAGCGGAGGCGCGACGGTTCGGCCAGAGCGGCGAGTTCGTGGCCACCAGCACCGGCACGGCCGAGCTGCGCCAGCTGTCGGGCGAGCTCGAACGCACCAGCCAGCGACTTCGTGAGTCGAGGGCCCGGGAGGCCCGCCTCGAGGAGTCGCGCCGCGAGCTGGTGTCGTGGGTCTCCCACGACCTCCGGACGCCGCTGGCCGGGCTCCGGGCGATGACGGAGGCTCTCGAGGACGGCCTCGCCGAGGACCCTGAGCGCTACTACGGCCTGATGCGGGCCGATGTCGACCGCATGGTGGGGATGGTCGACGACCTGTTCGAGCTCTCGCGGATCCATGCCGGTGTGCTCTCGCTCACCCTCCAACCCGTCGTGCTGGCCGATGTGGTCAGCGAGGCGCTCGCCTCCGTCGACGCGGTCGCCCGGGCCAGCGGGGTCACGGTCCGCGGCAGCGTCGACCAGGGGATCGTGCTGAGCGCCGACCCGGCCGAGCTGTCGCGGGTGGTGGACAACCTGCTGATCAACGCGATCCGCCACACGCCCTGGGACGGAGTCGTCGACGTCAGCGGGCGGCTCGCGGGCGACCAGGTCGAGCTCAGCGTCCGCGATGCCTGCGGCGGGCTGTCGGGGGAGGACATGGAGCGCCTCTTCGATGTCGGCTGGCAAGGCAGCCCGGCCCGCACCCCGAGCACCGGACCCACCGCGCCCCGGGGCGCCGGCCTCGGGCTCGCGATCGTCCGCGGCATCGTCGAGGCCCATCACGGCCGCGTCGCCGTCGCGAACGAGGCACCCGGTTGCCGCTTCGACGTCGTGCTGCCGCTGGCCGCCTCCGCCTGAGGTCCCGCCGCAGAGCTCCTCAGCATCGTCGGTGGAAGGTGATGGTTCCGTCGGGGTGTCGTTTGTGGTGGTAGGCGGGGTCGTGGATGCGGTGGTGGTGGAACCCGCAGAGGGGTTCGGCTTTGTCGAGGTTGGTGCGGCCTCCGGTTGACCAGGGGTCTTGGTGGTGGAGGTCGGTCCAGGCGTAGGGGCGGTCGCAGCCGTCGGCGAGGCAGG
>JAGQUE010000372.1 GCA_020438665.1 Nocardioidaceae bacterium
GGGCATGTCGGTGGCGGGCATGTCGGTGGCGGGCATGTCGTCGGCAGGGGTCTCCTCGGGAGCGGGCATGTCGTCGGCGGGGGTCTCCTCGACGGGGCTCTCGGCCACTGCGGGCAGCTCGATCCGGCCCACCTCGATGGGGGAGACGTCGATCAGGGGCTCGGGAGCCTCGATCACCGCGCCGGTGAGTCCGGCGACGATGGCAGCGGGGTCGGCGAATGCGGCGGCAGCCTTCTGGGCCATCAGGGCGCGGCGCTTGGCCAGCGCATAGCGCTCGTCGTCGGTGACGTCCTCGGGCAGGTGCTCGAGCAGCGCCATCTCCTCCTCGATGAGCGCCAGCTGGGTCATCGCCTCGTCGACCGGCTCGTCCTCGTCCGCGTCTTCGTCCGCGTCCTCGACCGCGTCTTCGAGCTCGACCGCGTCCTCGATGTCCTCGTCGTCCTGGGCGAGGTCCTCGTCCACCTGGGCCGCGAGCTGCTCGGCGACGCTGGGCAGCTTCTCGGTGGGCTCCTCGGCCGAGGCCCCCTCGGCGGTGGGCTCCTCGGTGGTGGGCTCCTCGGCAGGAGGCTCCTCGCTGCGCGTGAGCGAGAGCACGGGTGCGATGGTGGCCGGTGTCGTGGCGGGCGAGCTCAGCCGCGAGGCCACCGCGGCGTCGCGGATCGTGCGCACCACAGAGATCGCCGTGAGCCGGATCGTGACCTGACCGTCCTCGGCGTCGAGCAGGACGCCGTCACCGTCGAGGCCGCCGATGGCGCCGGCGAACCATTGGCCGTCCACCATGAGACCGACGGGGAAACCGTCGTTCTCGGCTTGGCGCAGGGCCGAGCCGATCGTGAACACGGTGGAGTTGCTCATCGCGGGCCTCGCTCGGGGATGCGGTCGGATCAGTGGATCCATTGCACCCCAGGCGTCGCCCGTTCGTGCGGAAAATCAGGACAGGATTCGTGGTCCCTTCGGGCTATGCCGCCCTAGTCCCGGGTGGCGTCACACCTGGGACGGTTGGTCCCGTCGGGTGGCGCGCCCGGTGGGCGTTGCCGGTCGGCGCCAGAGCAGGCGTCAGGGCGCGACATCGACGTGGACGTGGTCGCGATGCTCGAGGACCTGGCGGTCGCCCGTGGCACCGCTCGGCACGTGGTAGTCACGCCAGCCGTCGGCCGAGCGCGCCCCGGTGGTCCAGATGCGGCCGTCGAAGATGACATGGTCGATGTGGAGCCGTTCTGCCTGGGCGACCAGATAGGCAGCGATCGCCCAGCCGCGCTGACGGTTGGCGTCGTTCACCGGGCGGACGAAGATGTCGACCGCGCGACCCTCATAGTGCGCCGACCCCGGCATGTGACCGTCGGTCACGCCACCGGGTGCGAAGCCGCCCAGGGTCACGTCGCCGAAGACGGCGCGCACCTCCCGGCGTACGGCGTTGGCGCGCTTGGTCAGCCCCTGATCGGTGAGCCGAGCAGATGCGGCGGGGGCATCGTCGCGGACCTCGCAGGTGAACGCGCCGCCGCCGGTCTCGCCGGTCAGTGCCGAGGCCAACGCACGGGCGTCCTGCTCGTGCTGGGCATAGCCGTCGGGGAACGCCGACCGTTGCACCGCCTGCGCCGCCTCGGTGATGGGGAGCTCGGTATAGCCGTCGACGCGCACGAGCGCGTCATAGAAAGCGTTGGCGGCATAGCTGGGGTTGAGGATCTGGCTGCGGGTGCCCCAGCCTTGCGACGGCCGTTGTTGGAAGAGGCCGAGCGAGTCACGGTCGCCGTGCTCGATGTTGCGGAGCTTGGACTCCTGCATCGCCGTGGCCAGAGCGATGGTGGCCGCGCGTGGCGGCAGGCCGCGCCGCACCGCGATGGCGGCGATGAGCGCGGCGTTCTCTGACTGCTCGAGGTCGAGATCGACCCGGTGACCGCCGACCTCGGCCGAGCAGCCCTGGGTCAGCGGGAGGAGACCGCCCTGGCGCCAGAGCACGGCGACGCCGACGGCGGCGACGACCGCGAAGGCCGCGACGCCGACGACGAGGACGCGAGCGAGTCTCATGAAGGGTGAACGGCCGACCCGGGTCAGTCGTTCGCGTGCAGCGCGGTGTTGAGGGCGATGCCCTCGCCGTGCCACGGCACGGCCTCGACCGCACCGCTGACGGAGTTGCGCCGGAACAGCACGTTGCTGGCGCCCGACAGCGCGAGCGCCTTGACCACGGCCGGCTGGCCGTCGGAGCCCGCCATCGTGACCTTGGTCCCAGCCGTGACATAGCAGCCCGCCTCGACGACGCAGTCGTCACCGAGGGAGATGCCGATGCCTGCGTTGGCCCCGAGCAGGCAGCGCTCGCCGATGCGGATCGTCTCCTTGCCGCCGCCGGACAGGGTGCCCATGATCGACGACCCGCCACCGATGTCGGTGCCGTCACCGACGACGACGCCCTGGGAGATCCGACCCTCGACCATGGAGCCGCCCAGGGTGCCGGCGTTGAAGTTGACGAAGCCCTCGTGCATCACGGTGGTGCCCGAGGCCAGGTGGGCGCCGAGGCGGACGCGGTCGGCGTCCGCGATCCGGACCCCGGCCGGGACGACGTAGTCGGTCATCCGCGGGAACTTGTCGACCCCGAACACGCTGACGTGCTGCCCCGAGGCGCGCAACCGCGCCCGGGTGGCCTCGAACCCGGCGACCGCACAGGGGCCGGCCGAGGTCCACACGACGTTGCTCAGGAGCCCGAAGATCCCCTCCAGCGAGATCGAGTTGGGCCGCACCAGGCGGTGGGAGAGCAGGTGGAGCCGCAGCCAGACCTCCTCGGTGGTGGCCGGCGGTGTGGACAGGTCGTTGACCACGACCCGGCGGACCTCGCGGGTCACGATCCGCAGCGGATCGGGGGTGCCGAGCGCGGTGAGCTCGTCGGGCGCCGTGTCGCCCGGCTCCGGTCCACCGAGGGCGGGCGCCGGGAACCAGCAGTCCAGCACGGTCCCGTCGACGTCGAGGGTGGCCAGGCCATCTCCCCAGGCGCCGTGGGTGAGGGGGGTGGCAGCGGTCATGGGGACCACCCTAAGGACCAATCGCGAGAAGCCGTAACTCGCGGAAGATTGCCTCCCACTGCGTCAGCAGGGTGCTGAGGTGGGCGGTGTCCGGGTCAACGTGGAGTCTGGCGTGAGGCGACACCGCTGCGTCGCGCAGGTAGCCGCGCCGGTCGGCGAGCGCCTCGCGCGCGGCCGCTGCCAGGGCCGGGATCGCCGCCCTGCCACCAGCGCAGCGACCGACCGTCGCGCAGCCGCCAGTCCACCGACGTCACTGGCCGGTGCGGCCGTCGATGCACTCGCGCAGGAGATCGGCGTGCCCGACGTGACGCGCATACTCCTCGACCAGGTGGACCAGGACGTCACGCACCTCGCCGGTCTCGCCGTGCACCTCGACCTCGACGTCCCAGGAGGGCAGCGCGGCCTCCACCTGCTCCGCGTGCGCCACCTCCCGGCGCCAGGCCGCCCAGGCATCCTCGACCACGGCGGGGTCGGCCACCGCGCCGTTGAAGTCGAGGTCGTGGTCATCCTCGGACCAATACAGGCGCGGCAGGTCCTGCCCCTCGATCACCCGCCGGAACCAGCTGTGCTCCACCTTGGCGAGATGACGCAGCAGCCCGAGCAGCGACAACGTGGACGGCGGCACCGACCGGCGAGCCAGCTGCTCGGCGTCGAGGCCGTCGCACTTCATCGCGAACGTCAGCCGGTAGCGGCGCAGGTACTGCAGCACCGTCTCCCGCTCACCGCGGGGCGTCACGTCGGTGGAGCGGGGATCCTCCTCGGGATCGACCCACAGGTCGGGGTAGCGACGCTGCGACCCGGGAGGTGTTGAGTCAGGATCCTCTGTCATGCGGTCCACGGTCACCGACGTGGCGAGCCAGGTCAACAGCTTTCGCGTCACCCTGGCATGGGATGTGCGAGTGCTACGGCGAGGGGTGCACGTGCACCCCTCGCCGTAGCACTCGGGAGGGTGTCGGCGCCGACGCCTAGGTTTGCCCCATGAACCAGGGCAGAGCCGATGCCGAGGTAGCCAGCTTGCCTCTCGTCGACTCCAGCTCTGCAGACCTGGTGACTCAGCGACAGGCGATCACGATCCTGCGCTCCGGACGACACCACCCGACCCAGCGGCTGGCAATGGGATTGCTCAACTGCGGCTTCGCGGGACCGGCTCGCCGGGCCGGGGGTGCCCTGTTGTACGACGCCGCGAGGGTGCAGGCGTTGGCTGATCGCAAACAGGTGCAACAGCCCTATCCCGAACTGTGTCGTGGGGGCATGTTGGTGCTGCGGCTGCCTGGTCGCTCGGGTCTTGCGCTGGCGCCGATCGAGGACGTCCGCGCCGAACTCCAGCGTTCACGGCCGATGTCGGCGACGGCCAGGCTCCAGCTCTCAGCCCACCGGGCGAGGTTCGGTATGGCTCCCGTCATCGCCACGGTGGCCGGACACGTGCTCGGAACGGCCGAACTGGAGGGCTGCACCGCCGTCGGCGGCACTGCCGCGGACGGCACCCCCATCAGGGACTCAGTGCTGCAGTTGTCCGATCCGGGCGCCTGGGCTGCGGCGTTCCTGGGACGGGTATTGCGCACCCCACCGGGCAACGCGTGGCTGTGGTGGGCGCCGTCATCACGGCAGCCGATGTCGGTCGGGTGATTTCGATTCGCGCGCGGTTGACCGCTCGCCGTACCCTTGCCTGCACAGGCGTCTGAGCCGTCATCAGCGGCGAGCCTCCGGAAGAACGGCCTCCACCTCGACGGCACCACCGCCGGGATGTGCTCACTAGAACCGGACGGGTAGGCCCGTCACAGCCGTCAATGAGCGGTCGCGCCCCCGGTCCCCCGGGTGGGCGGCAAGCGAGGTGGTACCGCGGCCCCCGGGTCGTCCTCGTGCCGAGAGCACGACGTACGACGCCCAGGAGAGCCCCATGACGTACCCCAAGGTCGCCACCGGCCAGTCCGGTGAGCACGAGCACGTCCCGGCGACGCCGAACTTCCCGGCGATCGAGGAGCGGGTGCTCGCCTATTGGGACCACGACAAGACCTTCGAGGCGAGCGTGGAGCAGCGCGATGCCGGCGAGGGCGGCGCCAACGAGTTCGTGTTCTATGACGGCCCGCCCTTCGCCAACGGACTGCCGCACTACGGCCACCTGCTCA
>JAGQUE010000373.1 GCA_020438665.1 Nocardioidaceae bacterium
AGCTCGATGGCGGTGATGCCGAGCTGGGTCAGGTGGTCGGTGATGACGGGGTGGGCCAGGCCGGCATAGGTGCCCCGGATCGACTCGGGGATGTCGGGGTGGAGCTGGGTCAGGCCCTTGACGTGGGCCTCATAGATGACCGTCTCGTTGTAGGCGCGCGCCAGCCTCCGGTCGCCCTCCCAGTCGAAGAACGGGTTGATGACGACGCCCAACATCATGTGGGGCGCGGAGTCGTCGTCGTTGCGCTGCTCGGGGTCGTCGAAGTCATAGCCGAACAGCGCCGGGCTCCAGTCGATGTCGCCCCAGGTCGCCTTGGCATAGGGGTCGAGCAGCAGCTTGGTGGGGTTGCAGCGCAGCCCGCGTGAGGGGTCGTAGGGTCCGTGGACGCGGTAGCCGTAGCGCTGGCCGGGCTGGACGTGGGGCAGGTAGCAGTGCCACACATAGCCGTCGACCTCGGTCAGCTCGATGCGTGTCTCGACCGGGGACGATCCGGGCTCCACGCCGTTGTCGAACAGGCAGAGCTCGACCTTCTCGGCGACCTCGCTGAACAGCGCGAAGTTGGTCCCGCTGCCGTCGAACGTCGCACCGAGCGGATATGCCGCTCCTGGCCACACCTGCACGCCAGCCCCCTCCGCATCGGAGTCACTGAACGTAGCACGAGGGGATGACATCGACGTTTCGTCTCGGTGAGGGGACCACGCCTGTGCTGACGTGCAGGGGGGCCGTACCCCGCACCCGGGTTGATCATGCGCTGAACATGTGTTTAGTATGATGAACATGAGTTCAGTCATCGAGGACGGCGACCTGACCGGACGCGCGGCGATCCGCAACGCGGCGCTCCGGCTCTTCGCGGACCACGGTCACGATGCGGTGACGATGCGCGGGATCGCCACGGCCGCCGGTGTCTCCCCGGCCCTGGTGGTGCACCACTTCGGCAGCAAGGAGGGTCTGCGGGCTGCTGTCGACGCCTATGCGGCCCGGATGTTCGACTCGCTGTTCGCCGAGCTCGACGGGGGCGACCTGAGTGACCTGTTCGCCGACGGCCAGGTCAACGCCTCGATCGCGGACGCGTTCGCCCGCACGTTCCCGCCCGGCTCGCCGCTGCCGGCCTATCTGCGCCGGCTCCTGCTGACCGGCGACCCAGCGGGTGCCGCGCTGTTCGGGCGGTGGTACGCCGCGACGCGGGCGCTCCTCGACCTCATGGTCGAGCGTGGCGCCGCAACCCCGAGCAGCGACCCCGCCGTACGCGCCGCCTTCCTGCTCGTCAACGACCTGGCCCTGATCCTGCTGCGCAACGAGATCGCCGCAGCCATCGGCGTCGACCCGCTGACGCCGGAGGGCCTGGACCGATGGGCGGCCGAGGCCGCCGCCGTCTATCTCCACGGCGCCTTCCCGGCGCCGGGACAGGAGTGAGCATGAACGACACCGACCCGGTCATCCACACCGAGAGCCTGGTCAAGACCTTCGGGCCCACGCGGGCCCTCGACGGGCTCGACCTCACGGTGGCCGCCGGGGAGGTGCACGGCTTCCTCGGCCCCAATGGTGCGGGCAAGTCCACGACCATCCGCATCCTGCTCGGCCTGATGCGCGCCACGAGCGGGCGGGCCGAGCTCTTCGGTGGGGACCCGTGGCGCGACGCCCCGCGGCTCCATGCTCGGCTGGCCTATGTCGCCGGCGACGTCGCCCTCTGGCCGGGGCTCACCGGCGGTGAGTGTCTGGACGTGCTCGGCTCCACCCACGGTGGCGTCGACCTCGACCGGCGCGCCCGCCTGGTCGAGCGGTTCGAGCTCGACCCGACCAAGCGGGTGCGCGACTACTCCAAAGGCAACCGCCAGAAGGTCGCGTTGATCTCGGCCCTCGCCGCCCACGCCGAGCTGCTCGTCCTGGACGAGCCCACCTCGGGGCTGGACCCGCTCATGGAGCAGGCCTTCCAGGAGTGCGTGCGGGAGCGCCGCGAGCAGGGCGCGACCGTGCTGCTGTCCAGCCACATCATGGGTGAGGTCGAGGCGCTCGCCGACCGGGTCAGCATCATCCGCCGCGGCCGCACGGTCACCACCGGGACGCTGGCCGAGCTGCGCCGCCACACCCGCACGCAGGTGCACGCCGTCACCGTCACCCGGCCCGACGGGCTCGAGCGGGCGAGCGGGGTCGCGGACCTGTCCGCCGCCCGCCTCGACGGCCACGTCGACACCCGGCTCAGCGTGGACCCCGAGCACCTCGACGACGTGATCGGGGCGCTCCACGCGGCTCAGCTGCACACCCTCACGGTCACGCCGCCGAGTCTCAACGCGCTGTTCCTCAGCAACTACGGCGAGGCGCTCGACGACGACGAGGAGGCGGCCGGATGAACGGCCGCCATGTCACCTCACCGTCCATCACCTCACCGGCCATGGCCGGAGCTGGCCTCGCGGTGCAGCTCCGGATCGCGTGGCGCACCAACCGTCGGGCCGCCCTGGTCTGGGTGGTCGCCCTGGTCGCCAGCATGGCGTTCACGGCGCTGGCGGTGGCCGGCCTCTATGACACCCCGGCCAAGATCCAGAGCTATGCCGACGCCGTGACCGCGGGCAACGCACTGCGGGCCATCAACGGCCACGTCGAAGGCATCGACACCCTGGGCGGCGTGATCCAGGACGAGTTCGGCTTCATGGCGTCGTTCCTCCTCCCCCTGCTCGGCATCAGCCTGGTCGCCCGGATGACGCGCCGCGAGGAGGAGCGGGGCCGTCTCGAGCAGCTGCTCGGCGGACGCCTCGCGCGTCACCATCCCGTCGTGTCGGCGCTGATCGTGACCACGGCCACCATCGTCGCCACCTCGGTGCTCTTCTCGGTCTCGCTCGCCATCGCCGGCGTCGGCGCGAGCGGCGCGGCCCTGTATGGTCTCGCGCTCGGCGCGCTGGCCTTCGTCTTCGCTGGCCTCGCCGCCCTGCTCGCCCAGGTCATGCTGCACTCCCGGGGCGTCTATGGCGGCGGCCTCATCCTGCTGGCCGTGGCCTACGTCCTGCGTGGCTTCGGCGACGTCACCTCCGCGGGGTGGCTGACGTGGCTGTCGCCGCTGGGCTGGCAGGAGAAGGCGGCTCCCTTCGGGCCGCAGCGCTGGTGGACCCTGGTCATCCCGCTGGTCGCCGGCCTCGCGCTGGCCCTGGCGGCCGTACGCCTCGCCTCCGCGCGCGACCTGGGCAGCGCCCTCGCGCGCCAGGGGCCCGGGCCCGAGCGCGCGCGCTCGTCGCTCCGCACCACCTGGGGGCTCGCGGCCCACACCCACCGGTCCGCGTTCCTCGGCTGGCTGGCCGGTGGCCTGATCCTGACGGGCATGCTGGGGGTCCTGGCGCAGCAGATGATCGACGCGATCCTCGGCAACCCCTCCATGGCGGACGCGATGGGCCTGTCCGTCTCGGTCGCCCCGGTCGACGGCCTCACCGCGGTCACCCAGCTCTATCTCGCGGTGGTGGCGACAGGATGGACGGTCCAGGCGGTCGGCACCCTGCGGGCCGAGGAGGCCGAGGGTCGGCTCGAGACCAGACTGGCCGGCACGCTGTCGCGGCCGCGCTGGCTGCTGGCCCAGCTGGTCGTCGTGCTCGTCGGTCTGGTGGTGATCGTGGTGGCCTCCTCGGCCGTGCTCGCTCTCGGCACCCGCTGGTCGGTGGGGGAGGGAGTCGACAGCGCCAGGGTCATGACGGCGGGGCTGGCCTATCTGCCCGCGGAGCTGGTCCTGGCCGGGCTGGCCCTCGCCGTCTATGGCCTGCGTCCTCGTGCCTTCCCGGCCGCCTGGGCGGCGTACGCCGTCGCCGGTTTCGTAGCGTTCCTCGGGCCGGGCCTCCAGCTGAGCCAGTGGGTGCTCGACCTCGCCCCGACCACCCACGTCGGCAACCCCCCGCTGGGGTCGACGTCCTGGGTGGACCTGGGCCTCCTGGCGGCGGTGGGCGCGGGTCTCGCCGTGGTCGGAGCCGTCGCCTTCCGGCGTCGCGACATCCCCCAGGGGTGACCCGGACGAACCCCTATCGTGGGGGCGTGACGCACGCCGACCCCTCGCCGACGCCGCCCGCCGCCGATGCGCCGTGGTGGCGCTCGGCGGTCGTCTACCAGGTCTATCCGCGGAGCTTCGCCGACGCCGACGGCGACGGGATGGGCGACCTGCGCGGGATCATCGACCACCTCGACCACATCGCCGACCTCGGCGCCGACGTGATCTGGCTGTCGCCGGTCTATCGGTCGCCGCAGGACGACAACGGCTATGACATCAGCGACTACCAGGACATCGACCCGATGTTCGGGACCCTGGCCGACCTCGACGAGCTGGTCGAGCAGGCCCACGCCCGCGGGTTGCGGATCGTGATGGACCTGGTCGTCAACCACANNNGACGAGCACGCCTGGTTCGTGGAGTCGCGGTCCTCGCGCGACAACCCCAAGGCCGACTGGTATGTCTGGCGCGACCCCAAGCCCGGCACCGTCGGCGGCGAGCCGGGCGCCGAGCCCAACAACTGGGGCTCGGCGTTCTCGGGCTCGGCCTGGGAGTGGGCGCCCGACCGCGGGCAGTACTTCCTCCACATCTTCAGCCGCAAGCAGCCCGACCTCGACTGGGAGAACCCCGAGGTCCGTGAGGCCGTCTATTCGATGATGCGCTGGTGGCTCGACCGGGGCGTCGACGGCTTCCGGATGGACGTCATCAACCTGATCTCCAAGGCGCCCGGCCTGCCCGAGGCGCCGATGCACCCGAGCGGCTATGGCGACTGCACGTCGCTGGTCGTCTGCGGCCCTCGGCTGCTGGAGTGGCTCCTGGAGATGAAGCGCGAGGTCTTCGAGGCCCGGCCCGGCACCTATCTGACCGTCGGCGAGATGCCCGGCGTGACCGCCGAGCTGGCGCGGGTCTATACCGACCGCGACACCGGTCCGCTCGACATGGTCTTCCAGTTCGAGCACGTCGACCTCGACGCCGACGGACTCAAGTGGCTGGTCAAGCCGGTCACCCCGCTCGACATCAAGCGGTCGCTGTCCTCGTGGCAGGACGCCATGGGCGACCGCGGCTGGAACAGCCTCTATTGGTGCAACCACGACCAGCCGCGGATCGTCAGCCGCTATGGCAACGACGGTGAGTTCTGGCGCGAGTCCGCAACGGCCCTGGCGACCGTGCTCCACCTGCACCGCGGGACGCCGTACGTCTATCAGGGCGAGGAGCTCGGCATGACCAACGTGCCCTTCGCCAGCATCGATGACTACCGCGACATCGAGACGCTCAACTTCTATGCCGACGCCGTCGGCCGCCTCGGGTTCCCCGCCGACGACGTGATGGCCGTCGTACGCCAGAAGAGCCGCGACAACGCGCGCACGCCGATGCAGTGGTCGGCCGCTCCGCACGGCGGCTTCACCACCGGGGAGCCGTGGCTGCCGGTCAACCCCAACACGAGCTGGCTCAACGCCGAGGCGCAGCGCGACGACTCCCGGTCGGTCCTGGCGCACTATCGGGCGCTGATCCGGCTGCGCCACGAGGACGCTGTGGTCGTCGAGGGCGACTTCACGTTGGTCCAGCCCGACCACCCGACGCTCTATGCCTTCGCCCGGACGCTCGGTGACCGGCGGATCGCCGTCTATGCCAATCTCTCCGACGAGCCGCTCGACATGACGCTCGACCCGGCCGACGTCGGCGCCGGTCTCGTCCTCGGCAACTACCCCGACGCAGGCACTCCCGACACGCTGCGCCCGTGGGAGGCGCGGATCCTCAGGAACTGAAAACACGTCGACAGCCGGAGCGCCGCGCGACAGGGTCGCACCATGACCAGCAGCGAGCTGTGGACCGCCGACGACGCGGAGCGGTACGACGCCGAGGACGCGGCGATGTTCTCCCCCGAGGTGCTCGGCCCGACCGTGGACCTCCTCGCCGAGCTCGCCGGCAGCGGCCGGGCCCTCGAGTTCGCGATCGGCACCGGCCGCGTGGGTGTGGCGCTCCACCGGCGCGGCGTCCCCGTCACCGGCATCGAGCTGTCCGAGCCGATGGCCGCGAAGGTCCACCTCAAGGTCGACCCGGCCGATCTCCCCGTCGTCATCGGCGACATGGCGACGACGCGGGTCGACGGCGAGTTCGCCCTCGTCTATCTCGTCTACAACACGATCACCAACCTGCTGACCCAGGCCGAGCAGGTGGAGTGCTTCCGCAATGCCGCCCGCCACCTCGCCCCCGGCGGTCGCTTCGTCATCGAGTGCGGGATCCCGCCGCTGCGCTTCCTGCCGCCCGGCCAGGTCGCCGTGCCCTTCGACGTCTCCGAGGACCACCTCGGCTTCGACACCTTCGACCTGACCCACCAGCTGCTGACCTCCCACCACGTCACCCGCACCGCCGAGGGCTGGCGGCGCGGAGAGTCGACCCATCGGTTCGTCTGGCCCGCCGAGCTGGACCTGATGGCGCTGCTCGCCGGCCTCGAGCTCGAAGCCAGATACGCCGGCTGGGACCGCTCGCCCCTCACCGACGACAGCGGCTCGGCCATCTCGGTCTGGCGGAGGCCGAGCTAGTAGCAATTCGGTGTGTCGGGCCGCTGCTTTCCGCCCACTGTGACGCAGCCTGGCGAGCACCGATCTAGCCGAGTTGCAGGCACAGCGCGCCCGTGGACGTAGCCAATCCTTGGGTGGCCCGCGCAGAACCTGCGTGCCACAGGCCCCCGGCGAGCCCACTCCAGTGGCGTCAAGTCGTCCAGTTCGGGGCAGGCCGGCGGATGAGAACGGCGACTGCCCTCGGATCACGGTCATGCAACGCCGCCCTGCACTTCTGCAAGCAGGGCTTCTATGACGAGCTGCCGATTGATCTGCGTGGTCTGCGAGTATGAAGTCACGTCAAGGCCATCATTGGAGTAGCCATGCCCGTAGGTCGTCTCCTAAGCGTTTTCGCGTTTGAGGTTTCGCCTCAGCAAGTAGCCCCGTTCACTGGTGGCCGCGCCGAGTTCGGGTGCGAGTCCGAGCACTTCATCTTCGTGATCGCAGAACATCACAAGCCCGCGGGCTGGAACGAGGAGTCTGGGCTACTGAGTGAATGAGCAAGCGAGTGATGCTGAATCTCGGGCTCCAGAGTTGCGCGAAGCAGATGGGAACTCCGCCATGAACGACGGCCCCGGTCGCATAGACCGCGAAGGTATCCGTCGCCTGCTCGCAGACGCAGACCACCTGAGCGGCAAAGCGAAGGGAGATGCTCTCGAGCGTGCGATCCAGGAGTTGCTGGGCGGCGTGCCCGGCCTGGAGCTGGCGGCTCGCGATCTCAAGGACCCGGCTGGAGCCGAAGAAGTCGACCTAGGCTACATCAACTACAAGCACGAGGGCGGTTTGGTCCAGTTCGGGGAAGACGTGCTTGTAGAGTGCAAGAACTGGAATGCTCCCGTGGGCGCACCCGAGGTCGGCTGGTTCATTCACAAACTTCGGAACGCACAACAGCAGGTAGGAATCCTGGTCGCCGCGAACGGAGTCACGGGCGACCCCTCGCTTCTCACTGCTGCGTTGCGTGAGATCGACAGAGCACGGGTTGCGACCCCCCCAGTAAGAGTCGTGGTTCTCACTCGGGAAGAGATCGAGCTCATATCTGATACCTCGACCCTTGTCAGGGTCCTGCACAAGAAGCTCTTCCATATTCGGACCAGCGGACGCATCCACGAGGTCACGCGGGACGAGCTCGACCAGTTGGAATCAGGGTTGGCAGGGAATGAGTTGGCCGTCGCTCAAGAGGGGACGTCAGCCACTACCCCAGAGCCCATGGGGTCGTTCAACGCAGGACGTCTGCGGTCCTCAGAGGTAGCACACACGCTGGTTCCGAACCTGACGTACCGCCAGCTGAGCCGTCCGTGCCATTCCGTTCTAGTTGGCCCTAGGGGCAGCGGTAAGACAGCCCTCCTGAGAAGTCTTTCGCAGGTCGCCGCGAATGAGTTGGCTCAGCTGGAACCAGAAGACTTCGATCTGCCTGGCTTCACGGGACTCTATGTGAACGCGGCAACCTCGCGTGCCTGGCCGCGACCATCCGACGATCCGTATGGTGACCAAGCGCTTCGTGAAGCGGCGATCTTTACGTGCGCCGTCCTGCGCGAGATGACTGAGGCTCTTTCGTTGCAGCTTGAGCATTTCATGGTGGGCTCAGCGCGCCAAGAGGCCGACGGGAAGTTAGCCGCCAAACTTGATGAGCTATTGGCGCTGAACCCAACTCCGACTGACCTTTCCGATGCCGCACGCGGTCTCGGCAAGCGCTGGGATCAACTAATCCGAGCACCACGCGGAAACTTTCCGGGTGAAGGTTCTGCCAACAGCGGTGCCGCCCCCGGCGGGGAGCTTATGGCCTACGACTTGCACTACGCGCTCACCGAAATGATCACGCTTGCGAATCGTGTCCTAGGCGAGCGTGGAATGAGGTGGTGTCTGCTGATCGACGATGCCGAAGGTCTCGGCCAGGCGCAGTTCGAGACCCTGATGGGGATCATGCGGTTCTCCGACTCGCGGCTCTTGGTCAAGATCGCAGTCGGTCCAGGTGCGGCGTTCACACGTACGCGAACGTCTTCGGTCGTCGATGCTGGACAGGACTATGAGCTGGTGGTGCTTCCGCCATCGGACTCGGCTACCTGGGCTCTCCGCCTGGCGACTCGCGAGGCGCAGCGAGCGCGTGTGGATGTTGATGACCTGCTGGGACCGACGAGGCGGAGTCCTGAAGTGAGCCCCGCCCACTCTCAGGCCGACGTCCTGAGACTTGCACGCCGCTTGGCGGAGCGTGACGCGTCATTCCGCGCATGGGCCGAGTCCCGAAATCTATTGGGCAGCGGGGCGCTCGATGCGTGGCAAGTTGCCACAGTCAGGAAGGCGGCATGGAGTATCAAACTGCGCGAGCATTTCCTCTCCGCGAAAGATCAGCGACAAAGAGTCCGAAAATCGCTCGAGCCATGGTCGACTCGCGACGGATTGCTACGGCTACTCTCGGAGCACCCACGCCTGCTTCGAAGCTTCCTCAACGAGGTGATCGATCGATCGCGAGACTCCGCATCCACGTCGATGCTGCGTAGTCAGGCACTCAAGTCGGTGCTCGACAAGTACGAGGCCCTATTGCGTGTGGCCGGAGACGGGACGACTCTGGAGTTCGTTGACCGAATCGGCCACGCACTCAGCAATCGCTACTACGGCGACTTCACGCTCGACGCACCCCTTGCCTTTGCTGTTGACCGCCGCGTCCGATCTGAAGACCGCCACGCACTCCGCCTCGCTGTCGAGCTTGGGGCCATCTGCCCGTCAATGCACCCAACTTCAGAAGAAAGTTGGGGCGGCGACCGAGTACCGCTGCGCTTGGCCTGGGCTCTCGCCCCCCGGTATCGCTTGCCTCTTCAGCTCGGCCGAGCCGCTTCACTCTCCGCCTTGCTCGACTATCCGGCAGCCGAGGACGGCCTGTTCGACGTGCATCCCAAATAGTCATGCTTGTGTGGTCGTCATCGATGGCAGGCCCTAGTGCCCCAGTCCATCGCCCAGCTTGGCTTGCGACGTCCGCCGCGTCACTCCGCCGACGAGCCGGACCTAGTCATAAGGTGAAGAGTTGGCCAAGGCCTGACCGCGCCTGCTCGCCAACGACCTGCTCGTGGTACCGGGCGTTGCCGAGGAGCAAGGTCCTTGCGCTGCTGCTAGTCGAGTAGGTGGGTGCGGATCAGCCACCAGACCCGGTCGACGACAAACAAGGCGGCGAGCGCGGCGCCTGCGAGGAGCATGCAGGTGGCACCCGTCCAGGCGAGGTCAGCCCAATGCTCGTCGAGCGGGACCAAGTATTCGCTGAGGCCCAGCAGGCCCACCGTGACCAGCGCGACCAGGAGCAAGCCAAGGACTACCGGCAACAACGTGCCGCGCAGGGGCCACAAGGCCTCATGCCACCGACGCTGACGGGGCGTGTCGATCAGTCCGGTGAACGCCTTGTCGTCGGGGTTGGTCAGGAACGGCTTCCAGGTCCGCGAGTAGCCCTCGAGCCGATTACCGTCGGACAGCGCCCGGGAGTGGCCGAAGTCAGGAGCGACGACGTTGACGACCGGGGAAGCGTCGCTACCAATGGCCGGGTCGAATCCGTCGCGACCGGACGGGCCGGAGTCGGCGATCAACCAGTGGGCGAGCGGCACGACGACATCCTTGGGCCCGTAGTGGTTGAGGGCTTCCTCCACCAGACCGGCGTCCTGCAGCTTCCGCCACGGAAAGTCGGGTCGCAAGATCGATCCGGTCAGTATGACCCGCCCCAATCGCAGGCCGGTGGGCCTCTCCAGTTCGTCGAGGAGGATGTGGCCCACCAGCCAAGTTCCGAAACTGTGCGCCACAACGTCGGGCGCAGGCTTTACCAGGTGTTCTGGGGCCTGACGGCTGAGTTCCTCGATCTTCGTCTGCAGCCGCTTCTTGAGCGCCCTCCGCCGCCACGGGAGGGCGACGCCCAGCCAGATGCGGCCGTACTTGAAGACGAAGGTCGGAACCACCCGCCCTTGCCACAATCCGATGTCGAACGCCAGGTGCTCCTGCCAGCGGCCCGCGGTGTTCATTCCGTGCACGAGCAAGAGCCAGCCTGGGCGCCTTCGCGGCGCACCCTGCCAGACGTACACCGCGGTCTCGACGGGCGGCTCGTCGGGGAAGTTGGGGTCGGGCTCGCCGCCACGGGTAGCCCGACTGAGCCAGGCGCCGGCGTCCTTGAGCAGTGCGAGCGCCTCGCTCTCGCTGTGCAGTTCCCCGCGTGTGGACGCGGCGTCTGCCAGCTCCTTCGATGTGAACGAGACGCTGCCCCTGTCATACGCGGCTTGCAGGGACGCGACGAGTGACGGCGCATGAGCGTCGTACAGCCGTGTCCAGTCAGGCCCGGTCATGTTCGAAATCCCTCAGGGTCCGCAGGATCCACCAGACGGAGTCTGCGGTCAGACTCGACCACAGGCGGATGCGGTCGTCGCTGGCCGCGAGCTCGACCCGGCCGAGGTCGGTGAACCTGAACGTGCCAGACGTGCCGTCGAATGCGCTCACGTCCTTCTCGCTGCGAATGACCTCGCGCACGACCTTGACGTCGCTGGAGTCGAAGTAGCTGCCGTTCGTCGAGGTGGCCCCGAACTCGACGTATGCCGCTCCGCTGCGCAACCGGCTGACCTGCGGGCTCGCCTTCACGTCCGACGAGCCGAAGGTGAGCGCTTGGTCGAAATTGCGGATGATCCGACCCACGAGGAGGTGCTGACGCTCCAGAGTCGAGTAGTCGAGGACGTGCCCAACTACCTCCTTTGCGGTGGCAATGGCGGCCTGGTGCTCGGGCGAATTGATGGCCTTCGGAATGAAGAGCGCAGCCATGTCGTCCTGGGGGCGGATTTCGAAGCGCATAACCTCGCGCACCGAACGCCCCCGGAAGGCGCGGAATTGGTATTCGAAGCCGTCGATCCACTCTGGATCCTTGTCGTACTGCTCCTCGCCCTTGGTGCGGATCCAGTACTTCGTGCCTTTGTGCCAATGGAACCGCAATGAGCCGTCGTAGGTGATTGCGGCCAGATGCAGCTCTTGGTCCTCGGGCCACTCGACCTGGCTCGTCGTCGACCCGCCCCAGTGGGCGCCAAGCCCCGCGTCCTTGATCGCCGCCTCGGCCTTGCCGGCGGCTTCGAAGGTGCGCTTGATCGCGGGCGGGAGGCGATAGGCGTAGACGTGCTGTTGCCCCCAGCCCTCCACCGCGTTGAGCCAGGACTCCAGCTGCACCTTCGTGAGGTTGCCGTCTTCGATCGCTTCAAGCATGTTTCGCTCGAAGTCGTCCTTCGTCGCGCCGATCCGCACGCCGTTGTCGCGTAGCAGTTCCTTGATGTACACGTTGGTCTGAGCGCGCACGATGCCTAGGGCGAGCTGCTTGAGGGAAGCCTTATCGTCATCAACCACCACAGCGCTCCTCAGCAGGGATCGTGTAATTCGTCGTGATTGTGTCAGCCACTGAGCACTTTCGGAACGTGGCGCGATGACGCTGCTTCAGTCGGCTGTGGGACCCGCGTCTATCCGCCGCAAGTTGGGCGCCTTCCGGCAGGCATAGCAGCACCCAGAGTGACTTCCGGCCGGTCTAGTCCCGGACCCATCGACGTCCACGATGGATTCGGTCAGCCGCCGCCCTTTCCGGGTCGTCACCACGACCCGGTGGGGCTCGATCTTGTCTACCGAGTGGCACCTCAGGACTGGTCTTCGTCTGCTTCGTCGCCCAGCGGGCGGCGAACTCCATCGTGGGGCCGATTGCGGAGCGCAGCTATGGCCCACTGGACTCCAGATACCCAGGCGGGCAACCTCTGGTCGGCAATGCGTCCTTGTGGGCGGTAGCGACGCACGCCGAGCTTCGCGGCGCTATGCCGCACCAGCTTTGGCCGGGAGGCGTCGGCCCCGGAGTGCCGATTTGACCAATGGTCACTCGGTTGAGTTGGCCGCCGAAGGCCATCACGGCTTCAGCGTGTCGTCAGGTCGAGGGTCCGGTGCTCGTCGGCATTTCGACGATGGTCTTCTGGCTGGTCCGGTGGATGGGGCAGGGCACTCGCGCCCTTGTGTGGTGCCGCCTACTTCTGGGTGTCACTAAGGAGGCGTTCCATGACCCGCTGCATGAGGGTGGGGTCGATGGCCGTCTCGTCGACGGCGGACTGGATGATGAGTCCTGATCCCAGCGCCATCACCACTGAGGCGAGTTCCTCCCAGCTGGCCCACTGTGGGTTCGGACGCCCGTGGGCGATGGCCGTGCCCGCGCCCTGTCGTGCCTGGCGATACCGTTCCGCGAGGGCGGCCCGGGTTTCCGGGTTGTGCACGGCTTCGAGGAAGAAGTCCAGTGTCGCCAGTGCCCACCCGGTGGCTTCCGTCGCGAGGTGGGAGTCGCCACTGCCCGCGTCCCCGGCTTCTCGGTCGAGGAGGTCCAGGAACAGGGCTTCCTTGCTCGCCCAGTTGGAGTAGACGGCCCCCTTGGAGTAGCCGGCTGCCTCGGCGATGTCGTCCAGGGATGCTCCCCGGTACCCATGGGATTCGAACAGTCGTCGCGCCTGAACAAGGATCGCCTCGCGGGTGCGCGCCCGAGCCTGGTCTCTGGTCAGTCGTCGTGTGCCCATCGCACCTCCTCGCATAAAGATACCAGAAGTCTTTACATACGCTCAGTTTGTACGTACTGTGAGTATGTCAATCGAAGGAGATGGAGATGAACACTCGAAGTGCTCGCAAGACATCGATCGTCGGCTTCGCGCTGGTCGCAGCGGGAACGGTGACGGCAGCAATCGGCGCCCCAGCCGCAGACCCCACCGCGGCACAGGTGCTCTCCACGACGGGCGCGGCACTGCTGGCCGCCGGACTGGTGTCGGTGCTGACCGCCGCTGCCCTGAGCCTGGCCCGCTCCGTGGTGTTGGGGGCATGCCTGGTCACCGCCGGGGTCGTCGTCGAGTTCATCGGCGCCCGTGCAGCCGCGGTACCAGTGGCAACGTCCCTGCCGGCAATCGGTGGGGCCCTGTTGGTAGCCGGGGTCCTCACCATCGTGCTCGGCACCGCGTCCGAGTCGAACCGCTCACCGGCGCCCGCCAACTGAACACAACCACGCCCGCGTCACCTACCGGATCAAGGCGGTTCCCACCCGCTGAACAGTCGTGGCTCGAGCGAACACGCTGCCCGAGCCCACAGCCGCGGGCTCGGGCAGCCCCGGCACCCTCAGATGCAGCCCGCGAGGACCGTCGCGTTGAGCGATGAGTAAACGACCCAGACGGACGACGTCGCGTATCCACCGCGTAGCGGGCGTGAGTCACACCGCCGCCTGACGGGCGAGGGGGCCGTGGAATGCACTCAGTCTGCCAGCGGGCTCAGTGGCTCGATCTCGCTCGCGCTGCGGCGACGCCGCACCGGTATCGCAGGGTTGGGTGCTGTGGTCCTGTGATCGACTTGCTGCCGCTCGTGGGTTGCGTCTGGTCGCTTCGTCTCGTCCCGACTGAAGACGTAGTAGCCCACCACCTCGCCGCTGACAGCCAGTTGTTGACCGGAGGTCAGGAACTTGTCGCGGCTCACCTGCGAAGTCGGAACAAAGACGACTGAAGCGGAAACGATTGACCATCCTTCATTGCACACACCATTGAGATCACTATTGACGTTGGTCCGGTCTGCCGCGGTGTATCCGCCCGAAGGCCCGACGCGTCCCGTCTGCTGGGTGAGTGACAACGACAGTTGGAGCACGTGATCTCCCCGCTCGAAAGCTTCACGTGCGGCCGCAATCGCCTGCGAGTACATGGGGTGACTCTATGTTGTCCTAGGCGGATCCCGGATCGCCGGCGAGGCCCGTGGCCATGGTGTTCGGTCTAGGTCCAAGCAGCCGCTGGGACGGAGAGCCATCGGTTCAAGCCGACCGATCGATTGCGACTCCCCGGTCCGAGGGCACCACCGGCTCCACGACTGCATGGCGGGGACAGCGTGGGAAGTCAGTTGTGGTGTTGGCGGTTGTCGTTCAAGGATGTTGGGGTGTTCGACGATCAGTCAGCTGCGCCGGTGATTCACCAGCACCCGCTGGCCTACCTGTTGGGACTTGAAGGCGTCGCGCTGATGCGGGCGTTCGCTGGGGACTTTGACCGGGGGTTCACCGAGGCCCGCATCGCCGAGATCGGCCACCTACTGGAGACCGCCGAGAGGTTCGGGCCCGGGGTCGATGTGCCGGCCCTGTCGGTGGTGGATGGCTACGACGGCTGGGCGCTGACCTACGACGGCGAGAACAACGGCTGCTTCCCGATGCGCGACGACGTGCTCGGTCCCATGCTCGACCGGCTCCGCCCCGGGCGGACCCTGGACGCGGCCTGTGGCACCGGCGCGGTGGCACAACAACTGATCACCCGCGGCCACGACGTCATCGGGATCGACATCTCCGAAGGCATGCTGGCCCTGGCCCGCGCCGCTGTACCGGAAGCCCGGTTCACCCTCGGTGATCTGGTCGCCTTGCCGCTGCCCGACCACGATGTCGACCACATGGTGTGCAGCCTGGCCTTGACCCACCTCCCAGACTTGGCGCCGTTCTTCGCCGAGGCCGCCCGGGTAATGCGGCGCGGAGGACACCTGCTGCTGCTCGACACACGCGGCCACTTCACGGGCTCGACCAGGTATCCGCTGGTCAAGACCGCACCCGACGGGCGAGTGGGCTACGTCGCCGGCTACAGCCACAGCCCGGGCGACTACCTGCGCGCCGCGCTCCCCCACGGCTACCTCGTCCGAGCCTGTGAAGAGGTCTTCCGCGACCACGACACCGTGCCGCCCGACGAGATACCCGAACCGCTGACCCCAGGTCCCCCCGACATCTGGGAACTCCACGCCTGGGCCCGCGACGCAGCCAACGCCGCCAAGACCGGCCAGGCCGCCGTGATCGCCTGGGACCTCGAGCTGCAACCCGACGTCTAGCCGCCAAGGACCCGGGCGCCTCATCCGCGCCATGGTCTGCGGGTACTCGCGCAGGCTGCAACCGCCGGCGCGTGAGCCGGATGTCAGGTGATGTGGAGGACGATGACGGTGTGGTTGTCCGGGGCGCCTGCGGCTTCGACGGCGGCGC
>JAGQUE010000374.1:0-1912 GCA_020438665.1 Nocardioidaceae bacterium
CCTTCCCCGGGATCTTCCGGGGGGCCTTCGACGTCCACGCCACCGCCATCACGGAAGGCATGAAGCTGGCCGCGGCCAACGCCCTGGCCGACCTCGTCGGCGACGACCTGCGCGAGGACCTGGTCATCCCGTCGCCGTTCGACCCACGTGTCGGCCCGGCCGTCTCGACCGCGGTCGCCGAGGCGGCGCGGCGAGACGGCGTCGCGCGCCGCTGAGCGCCCGGCGCCGGCGGTTGCGCGGGGGTCGCTAGGGTCGCCTTATGTTCGCCGTCTATGCCGACTCCTTCTCGTTCGACGACCCGCTGAGCGGGCTGGTGGTGGGGGAGCGTCCCGACCCGGTGGTGCCCGACGGCTGGACCGCGGTGGCGGTCAAGGCGGCGTCGCTCAACCATCACGACCTGTGGTCGCTGCGCGGGGTCGGGCTGCGGCAGGACGCGTTGCCGATGATCGTGGGGTGTGACGCGGCGGGGCTCGACGAGGACGGCAACGAGGTGCTGGTCCACGCTGTCGTGAGCGACCCCGGCTGGACCGGTGACGAGACCCTCGACCCCAAGCGGTCGCTGCTGTCGGAGCGCTACCAGGGCACGTTCGCCGACACGGTCGTCGTACCTCGCGGCAACGTGGTCCCCAAACCGGCGTCGCTGTCGTTCGAGGAGGCCGCCTGCCTGCCGACGGCGTGGCTGACTGCCTATCGCATGCTCTTCGTCCAGGGCGGCCTCAAGCCCGGCCAGACGGTGCTGGTCCAAGGCGCCGGCGGCGGCGTGGCCACGGCGCTCATCACGCTCGCGCGGGCCGCCGGCCTCCGGGTGTTCGCCACGTCGCGCGACGAGGGCAAGCGCCGGCGGGCGCTCGAGCTGGGCGCCCACGAGGTCTTCGAGTCCGGGGCTCGCCTCCCGATCCGGGTCGACGCGGTGATGGAGACCGTCGGCAAGGCGACCTGGTCCCACTCGGTCAAGGCGCTCGGCCCCGGCGGCACCATCGTCACGTCCGGCACGACGTCCGGCCCCGACCTGGACAACGCCGAGCTGACCCGGATCTTCTTCCTGCAGCTGCGGGTGATCGGCTCCACGATGGGCACCCGCCAGGAGCTGGCGTCCCTCGTGACGATGCTCGACGCCACCGGGGTCCGGCCGGTCATCGACCGGGTGATGCCGATGACCGAGGCCCGTGACGGCTTCGCGGCCATGGCCGGCGGCGAGCAGTTCGGCAAGATCGTCTTCACGCGGTGACCACCCACGTCGTCACCGGTGCCGGCTCCGGCATCGGCCGGGTGGTGGCCGAGCGGCTCCGCGACCGCGGCGACCGGCTGGTCCTGCTGGCGCGGTCCGCCGAGAGAGCCGACGAGCTGCGGCCGGGGTTCCCCGATGCGGTCGTCCTCGAGGGCGACCTGGCCCGGCCCGGCTCGCTGCGCGGCCTGGGCGAGGCGGTGGTGGGACCGGTCGACTCGCTGCTGCACATCGCGGGCGTGGTCTCGCTGGGCCCGGTGGCCGATCAGGACCTCGAGACCTGGCAGCTCCAGCTCGACGTCAACCTCACCTCGCCGGCCGTGCTGACCCGCGAGCTGCTGCCCCACCTGCGCCAGGCCCGAGGGACCGTCGTGTTCGTGAACTCGACGGCCGGCATCACCGCCCACCCCGAATGGGGTGCCTATGCGGCCTCCAAGTTCGGGCTCCGCGGGCTCGCCGACGCGCTCCGCGCCGAGGAGGCGAACCACGGTGTCCGCGTGACGACCGTCTTCCCGGGCCGGACCGCCACGCCGATGCAGGAGCTGGTCCACGAGCAGGAGGGTCGGGCCTATGACCCGTCCGGGTTCATCCTGCCCGAGACGGTGGCCGAGGCGATCCTCCAGGTGGTCGACCTGCCACGGGACGCGACCGCCGCGGAGGTCGTGCTGCGGCCCGGCCCGCGGACCG
>JAGQUE010000374.1:1936-2374 GCA_020438665.1 Nocardioidaceae bacterium
GGGCTTGACGACCAGGGGCTAGACGACCAGGGGCTAGACGACCAGGCTCAGGAGCAGCACGCACCCGAGCCCCACGACGGAGATGGCGGTCTCCATCACCGACCAGGAGCGGATGGTCTGGCCCACGGTCAGCCCGAAGTACTCCTTGACCAGCCAGAACCCGGCGTCGTTGACGTGGCTGAAGAACAGCGAGCCGCAGCCGATCGCCAGCACCAGCAGGGCGACCTCAGGGGAGGCCAGGTCGGCCGCCAGGCCCGACACGATGCCGGCCGCCGTGATGGTCGCCACCGTGGCCGAGCCCGTCGCCAGACGTACGCCGACCGCGGCCAGCCAGCCGAGCAGGAGGGGGGAGATGTCGACCCCTTGCGCCCAGTCACCGATGACCCCCGCCACGCCGACGTCGACGAGGACCTGCTTGAAGCCACCGCCGGCGGCGAC
>JAGQUE010000375.1 GCA_020438665.1 Nocardioidaceae bacterium
CGCGCGGGGGCCTAGCCCGGCACCATGGGCAGTGTTGGGTCGGCTGCCCATTCCTGGAGCGATGCGGCGTAGAGGGCCACATCGTGGCGGCCGGCTCGTGTCAGCGCCAGAGCGTAGGCCGAGGCCGCGATGCCCGCTCCGCAGTAGACGATCGTCTTCCCACCATGAGGTGGTTGATCCTGTGTAGCGGCGTGGGGTGCCAGGAAGCGGCCCGCCTCGTCGTAGAGGTCGGCGAAGGGACGATTCACCGCGCCCACGATGTGCCCTGGCCGCGCGTACATCGACCGACGGCCGGCGAAGTGGTCGGCGTCGAGAACGTCGACGAGGGTGACGTGAGGGTCCTCGATGGCAGAGCGCACCTCGTCCCGGCCAGCGATCAGTTCGGGTCTGAGCCGCACCGAGAGCGCCTGCGGCGGGTTGGTCTCCTCACCGGTTCGGACGGTTCGGCCTTCGGCTTGCCAGGCCTGGAAGCCGCCGTCGAGAACCGCGGCCCGATCGAACCCCAACCACCGCAGCATCCACCACAGGCGAGCCGCCCACATTCCTGCGACCGCGCCGGTCGGGGTCTCGAGTCGGGCGTCATAGATGACCACGCGCGATCCGTCGCCAACGCCGAGGGCTCCCAGGGCTCCCGCCAGCGCGCTGGGCGCGGGGATCGCGAACCCGATGGGGGCGGCCGGGTCGCTCAACTGGCCGGGCAGATCGGCGAACACGGCACCGGGGATGTGGCCGGTGAGATAGCCCTCGCGGTCTGCGACCGCCCCCACCGCGGTCATCACCACGCGCGAGTCGAGCACCACCAGGTCGTCGTCGTCCAGGTGTCCGGCGAGCCATGCGGCCGAGACGAGCGCGTCCATGATCACGCCCGACCCTGGAGCTCGAGGTCGATCTCGACCACGGTCTTGCCCACGACGTGGCCGTCGGCCAGCTCACGCATGGCCTCAGCGACGTCGGCCAGGGCCACGCGGCGGCCGATCACCGGGCGGACCCGACCGGCCGCGACGTCGTCGAGGATCGTGGTGATGGAATCGGCGCCGGCGTGGGCGACGAACCAGCGGAACTGCGCCGAGCGGCCGGCGTAGGCGAGCCGACCTGCGAGCAGCCGTGGCGCGGGGTCGATCCAGGGATGGGAGATCGGGGCGCCGACCATGACATAGCTGCCGCCCTCGGCGAGCGCGGGGAGGCAGGCTCGCGGGGACCGGTCGCCGACGGTGTCGATGATGGCGTCATAGTGGCCCTGGACGACCCAGTCGGATCGGCTGTAGTCGATGACATGGGCTGCCCCCAAGGAGGCCACCAGCTCGACGTTGCGGGTGCTGCACACCGCGGTGACCTCGAGCCCCAGCATCGCGGCGCGCTGGACCGCGAAGGTGCCGACACCGCCCGACGCCCCGTTGACCAGGACGTGCCGACCAGGCTCGAGACGGGCATGGGCGGCCAGCGCCTGGTAGGCCGTGCTGGCGGCGATGGGCAGGGCCGCTGCGTCGGCCAGGCTGACGCCGTCGGGGACCTGGGCGAGCCGCTCGGCGGCCACCGCGACGATCTCGGCGCACGCGCCCTGACCGCTGCCCGCCACGCGATCGCCCACCGCGAGGGCGCTGACGCCGTCGCCCACCGCGACCACCCGGCCAGCCAGGTCGCTGCCGAAGCCGACGGCACGGGGTCGCCGCCAGCCCAGACTGGGGCGCATGAGGTAGGGCCGGCCGCGCAGCCGGTGCAGGTCGGCGGGGTTGAGCGCGGCCGCCGCAACCTGCACGAGCACCTGACCGGGCTCGGGGACCGGTGTCGCGACGGTCCTCAGCGAGAGCACATCGGGATCACCGTAGCGGGACCGCACCAGCGCTCTCATCGTCTCCGCGGTGGCCGGCGACCCAATCACGAGTACCACCCCGCGACGACGGCCAGGACGAGCACGACATAGAAACCCTCGACACCGTGCACCACCACGCCCATCCACATGCTGCGGTAGCGTCGCGCCGCCCACGAGGTCCCGAACGAGCTGAGCACCATGCTCGGCCAGAACCAGATCTTGTGAACGTGATAGAGCCCGAACAGCACGGCGTTGGCGACCCAGTCCCACCGCCCGAAGACCCCGTTCATCCGGGGCAGCAGCACGCCACGGAACAGCAGCTCCTCACCCAGCACGTAGTTGAACAGCGAGCTGACCAGCGCCAGGCCCAGGATCCACCACTGCCCCTCGAAGCGGTCAGAGGCCAGCGCCTGGATCCGGGTGTACGACGGCTCGGCCAACGCCGGGAACCAACGGACCCAGGCCTCGTCCAACCTGGTCGCGGCAAGGCCACCGACGACGTTGGCCGCGATCGCGGGAACCACCCACCACCACAGCCGCCAGCGAGGCCTGCCACTGTGGGGATCGACCGGCGCATTCATCCAGACCCTGGCCTTGACCGCCGCCCACCGCAAGGTCCCCAGCTCGCCGTGGAGCACCAGCACCGACAGCCCGAACTGCCAGATCATTCCCACCACCATCAGCATCCAATAGACCAGCCCAGGATGCAGATCCGAGCCGGCGATCAGCCGGGGCGCGGCGACGAAGGCGAGCAGCCCCATCGGGACCGTCGCCGCCGCCCAGATCGCCAGGATCCGGCCCAGCGAGTACTGCGGCTGGCTGGATCGCGACTCGTCAGCAGGGGAGCCGGGCTGGACAGTCGAGGCTGATCGCATGCCCCCACCCTCACCTGGCCAGACGGCCACGCGCATCGGCCGCCGAGCCCGTTGTCGCCAGTGCGGCGTACGCCGCTGGGAGGACCACGACTACTCCTCTGGGCCGACGCGACGCGTCACGGCCGGCACCTAGGCTTGCCACCATGAGGTGGTGGCGCCTGCGGCTCATCAGGCCCGTGGACGCTGCCATCGCCGCCGGGTTCTGGGCGGTCGGAGCGGTCACCACGGACGGCGTGGGGATCGAGCAGCCGGCCTTCACCTTCGCTCCACGCGACCTGACATTCTGGGTCCTGCTGACCGCAGCCACCGTGCCCTACGCCGTACGTCGCGCCCAGCCCACCGTCGTCTTCGCCACCACCCTGACGGCCGTGACCCTGCTGTGGTCACTGAGCTATGACGCGGGCGCACTGCCACTGGTGCTGCTCGTCGGCGGCTACTGGGTGGCCGAGACCCGTCCCCCGCGGGAGGTGCTCGTCGCGGGCGCCGCCGCCGCTGCCGCGGTGACCTGGCTGAGCTGGGCCCACGGTGCCCCGTTCGCGACCCGGGAGTGGGTGTCGTCCGTGGTCACCCAGGCAGGCGTGATGGCGTTGGGCCATGCCGCACAAGAGCGGGCCGCCCTCGTCCAGGCTCGGGCGGTCGCCACCGAGGAGGCCGCCCGTCGTCGCGCCGGCGAGGAGCGCCTCCGCGTGTCCGGCGAGCTGCACGACATCGTCGGTCACTCCCTGGGCATCATCGCCATCCAGGCCGGCGTGGGGCACCACCTGATGGCCACCGACCCCGAGCGCGCCGCAGCCGCCCTCGACACGATCGCGAGACTGAGCCGCGAGTCACTCGACGAGGTTCGAGCCGTCATCGCCGACCTCCGCGACGGCGAGCTCAACCGCCAACCGACCGCAGAGCTGACGGACCTGGCACGACTCGCCGACACCGTGCGCCTCAGCGGGCTCGACGTCCGACTGACCCTCCCCGACGCCGTCCACTCGGTGCCGCCGCGGGTGGCAGCCGCGATCTACCGCATCAGCCAGGAGGCGCTCACCAACACGGTCCGCCATGCACGCGCCACCACCGCATGGGTCCACGTGCACCAACCACCGGGCCGCGTGGAGCTCACCATTGACGACGACGGCAGCTCACCGGGGTCACCGGCCGACCCGGCCGCACCCAGGGATGGACAAGGCATCCGAGGCATGCGCGACCGCGCTCACGCCCTTGGCGGAACGTTGACCGCCGACCGTTCACCTCGCGGTGGGTTCCGGGTGCACGCCTCGCTACCCACGGACGCCTCGTGATCCGCGTCGTGGTCGTCGACGACGAGGAACTCGTCCGTTCCGGCATCGCGGCGCTACTGAACTCAGATCCCCAGATCGATGTGGTCGGAACCGCCGACGACGGTGACCGGGCAGTCACCACCGTCAGACGACACCGTCCCGACGTCGTCCTCATGGACGTCCGCATGCCCGGCCGTAGCGGCGTCAGCGCAACGGCGGCGATCACCGCAGACCCCCAGCTGCGGGCCACGCGCGTCGTCATGCTCACCACCTTCGACCTCGACGAACACGTCCATGCCGCCCTCCAGGCAGGAGCGAGCGGGTTCCTCCTCAAGGACACCCCTCCGACGCAGCTGCTCAGCGCGGTCCACACCGTCGCCCACGGTGAGACCGTGCTGGCACCGGCCCTGATCAAGCGCCTCGTGGCCACCTACGTCCAACGACCCGCCACATCGACAGCACCAGCATGGCTGGCAAC
>JAGQUE010000376.1 GCA_020438665.1 Nocardioidaceae bacterium
CACCGAGGCCGAGATCGACCAGATCGTCGCCGGCCTCGCCGCCCAGGCCGGAATGCGGACCCTTCTCATCGACCTCGACTCCCAAGCCAACCTCGGATTCGACCTGGGCTACGCCGACAGCGAGAACGCAGACGGCGGCGCACACATGGTCCAGACCCTCGTCGCCAAGGGCACCCTGACGCCCGTCTTGACCAACGTCCGACCCAACCTGGACGTCATCCCCGGTGGCAGCGAGCTCGACGACCTCGAGGAGCTCGTCCTCGCCCGGCAGCGCCGCGGCCAAGAGGGCCGCACCATGCTGCGCGACGCCCTGCTCGGCATCGTCGACGACTACGAACTGATCATCATCGACACACCGCCCTCACGCCGCTCAGCACTCGTGCTGCTGGCTCTCGCGGCGGCGCGCTGGATCGTCATCCCCACCAAGTCCGACCGTGCCAGCATCAAGGGACTCAGCGTCCTGGCCGAGCAGGTGGTCGGGATCCGCGAGGTCAATCCCGACATCGACGTCCTCGGCGCAGTCCTCTTCGGAATGGGCACCGCCGCAAGCGTCCGTCGCCGGTTCGCGGCCGAGGACGTACGAAACGTGCTCGGCGACTCCGAACTGCTGTTCCAGTCGATCATCCGTCATGCAGAGGCCGCCGCTGACGATGCTCGCGAGAAGGGCAAGCTGGTCTACGAGCTCGCAGAGGTCGTCCACAGCGCCGAGCCCTATTGGAAGGCGCTCAAGGAAGGCCGCAGCCCCACCCGCGTCGCCGGATCGGCCCCCGCCCTCGCGGAGGACTACGTCCTCCTCACCGACGAACTCCTCAAGCGCATCGGCGCCGCCGAAGAAGCTGAGGCCAACGAGACCGAGGCGGCCCTGGCATGAGTGAAGAGCGTGCCCCCATGAAGCCCGCCCTCGGGCTGGTCAAGGATCGCCTCAACCCGCTCCCGCCGCGCCGGAACACGACACAGGCGCCTCGCCTGAGCCCTGCCCTCGAGGAAGCCCTGGCCGACGACCCTGCGGAGACAGTGGTCCAGCCCGACGAGACCAGCGAGAAGCCGGCCGTCAGCCCCAGGCCGGATCGGAAGCCGAAGAAGGCGCCGCGCGCCAAGCCCTCCGAGACCACCGGAGGGATGAAGCGCACCACGCTCAGCCTCCCGCAAGAGCTGGTGGATCAGCTGGCCGAGCGTCGCAAGAGCAACCCGAAGATCTCCCAGGTGCAGCTCATTCTGAATAGCCTGGCCGACACCCGGCACCAGCTGAAGGAGCTCGTCGCGGCCGACAACGCCGGCGCAGAGGGAAACGACCTGTTCCCGGTGGCCAGCGCAACACGGACCGTGGTCGAACGGCGCACGACGATCAGCTTCGACACTGCCGAGCAGAACATGAAGATCATCGACGAGCTGGTCGAGAGCAGCGGCGCCAGCACCCGGAGCCAGCTCATCCGCGTCGCGCTCCGCCATGTCCTGAACTCCTGACCGCCGCGGCGAGACGAGGCCCATGATCCGAGCGGGAGGTCCACGTACGTGGACGGCGCCGGGTTGCGCAGGTCGAGTCCAGTGCCCAACTGACGGGCATGACGTAGATCGGCGTTCCAGCCGATCAGTGCGGACGGATGCGATGCGGCGACCTGGCGTCCGTTGGCGCGAGGGATGCCGAACTTCACGCGGCCGCGGATGAACAGCAGCGACGTCGCGGAGCACATCGCTTCATGCCAGATGCGGGTGTCGGTGTGTGCGGGGATGAGCAGCACCACCCGGGAGCCGGCGGCGCCGGCCTCGGCGCAGCGACGCACCCAACGCACGCGCGCCTCCCCGTAGGGCGGGTTGCAGAAGATCGTGGAAGCCTGCCAGGGCAGGGCGGCGCCATCGTCAGGCAGCGCGTAGAACTGGTCCGCGCCGACGGGGTTGTCTCTGGTGGTGCACGGGTCGAGCTCGATCCGCCCGCCCAGCGCAGCACGGACCGGGTCCAGCACATACTGCGGTGTCAGGTGGACCTGTTCGGCCGCGTGCCCAGGGCGGCGTCGCAACACGTTGTCGAACCGGAACAGCCATCACTCGGCGACGTCATCTCGGCACACCTCCTCCGATCAGCATCAGCGGGCCGGGGTCCGGTTGGCCGGGGTAGCGGTGGACGGGGGAGTGGGTAGTGACACCGACGCGGCCCGTGCCGACAGTGCTGCGGCCTGCAGGGCAGCCGAGGGCTGGCTCCGCCCGGTCGGGCCGCCGGGCAGCGGCTGGCCGGCCGGGCTGGCGACGCGCTCATCGAACATCGCGGTGTCGGCGCGGGTGCCCATCGCCAGCGGCACCAGGGCCCCGGATTCGGCGCGCACCGCATCCCAGGCCGCCAGCCGGTCGGCCGGCGTCTGGCTGCGCTGCAGCGGCATGACCCGGTACTCCCGCCGCAGGTGCAGCAACGCGTCCGCGGCCGCCCGATGCCCCACTGCGGCTGCGGTCTCGCGGGCGACCAGGCGGACGTGAGCGACCGCCGCCGTCGGGTCGGTCAACCAGGACGGCTCCTCGCACCGGCTCATAGTGGCCCCCTTCACCGTCCGGGTCCGGTCGGCGGCTCGGAAGCTGGCGGTGCGACGGTCGGGGATTCGCCCGTTGCAGTTGCCGGTTGCAGCATCGAGTGCTGGAGCGCGGCCCCCGTGAACGTGGATGTTCCCGCCATGGATGCGTCGGCCGGACTCGCCTGGCCAGTCACCTCAGCCAGCAACGCGATGGCGCGGTCGGCCAGATCGCAGCCAGCGTCATCGCTGTCGTGCCAGTCCGAGGAGGCAGGGAAGTCGCCGCTCGCCTCGCCTGCGGCAAGCGCCGACCTATGTGCCCGCCACTCGCCATGTTCGGCGAGCAGGTCGTAGGTGGCGCGGACCTGGTCGACCGTCGGCCCGTCGACGCTCCTACCGAGCGCGGCGGCCAGCATCGGCAGCAACTCCGCTGCGGTGGGGAGTCGAACGTGCTCGGCCTCGCGGTGCTGTCGGTCCCAGTCGGGCCGTGCGCCGGGAGGGTGGCCTTCGTAGGGGCAGTAGTGGCCGTCGTCGACGCCGTCGAGCGGGAAACCGTCGACGCTCACCCCTGAGACGACCCACCGGCCGGCACCGCCGGGACCGCCGTTGGTCTCGGCGACATAGACCGAGCCGAAGGTGGGACCGGCGTAGGTGCCGCCCTTGTCGAGGGCGAGGAAGACGGCGGAGGTGTCGCTGGTCCAGCCGGTCACCGTGCCGTACTCGGCGCGGCCGTCGCCGGTGCGGCGGTAGACACGGGTGCCGGCCGGTGCACAGTCCGGGGAGGGCGACCACGGGTCGAGCGACGGGGTCCTCGAGGTGGAGGTGTGTGGTTCTCGATCCGGTGCGGGTCCTCGGGCGAGTCGACCCACGCCGAGCGGTCGCCAGGGATCCACGCGGCGTCGTCGTTGTTCTGGTTCATCGGATCGCTTCCGCTCTGTGTTGGTGGTGTGCTCGGCCCCGCAGGTACACCTCCCGCTCGGAGAGGCACGGGATTGTGGGTGCCCTTCGCCGCATGACCGGTCGGCGTTGACGGGGCCGAGCAAGGTCTCTAGAAGGCCGGGGCGCTGTAGGTGGCTCTCCTGGCCGCCGGGAACGGGCTCGGCGGGTGTGCCGGAGCGGCGGGACTCAGATTCAGCGTCTGCTGGAGGACCGCGCGCTGGAGCGGGTTGCTCAGTCGTGTCACGGGCTCGTCGGGCGCGGGCATGTTGACCAGGTCGGTCAGCGTGGTCTCGATCGGGGAACGTCGGGCGACCCGGGCTGGGCCGTCGGGTCGGCGCGGGTCGGCGTCGACCAGGTTGCTGTTGTTGCGCAGCAGCTCGCGGCGCAGGGCCTTGCCCAGGTTGTGGGTGACCTCGTGGGTCGCCTTGGCCAGGTCGACCATCTGGGTGGGCTGGAGCCGGATCGCCACCCCGCGGTCATCCATCCGCACCACGGCGGTCGTGAGCTCGCTTTGCTGCCAGAAGGTGCGCTTGTTGGGATTCGGGCCGTCGGCGACGTCGGCGAGGTACCTGATCCGGGGTTGGAGCTCCTGGAGGACCTCGGCCCGGTCGGTGAAGAACGTCGCCAAGTGCCTGGTCTTGGGTGAGGCCTCGGCGGCCTCGGCGAAGACCCGGCACAGGTAGAGCTGGCTGGCAGTGACCTGCCGGGCCGCGTCGGAGGTGATCTCGGGGTCGTTGTCGAAGAACACGTCGTGGGCGTTGACCGGCTTCAAGAACCGCGCCAGCCGCCGCTGGGCGGCCGCGAGATCCTCGGGTCCACCCACCAGGGTGACCGGCTGGAGCACGGTCGTGGGTTCGACCTGCCGCTGCCGCGGCGTTGCTTCCTCGGGGATTGCGGTGGTGGCCTGCCAGGTGGCCACCCGGGCGGTCTGGGAGAGCACCATCCTCTTCTCGTCCAAGCCCATGGCGTACTCGGGTCGCTGGTGATCGTTGAGGAGCCCGACCTCCTCGAGGCGAGAGTCGAGCACCAGCACCGCCTCCAGCGCGACCGCGACGTCCCGCATCACCCACCAGCCGGCACCGGGATCGGTGCGCCACGGCTGCTCGGCGGCCGTCGACAGTGCGTGGGAGCCAGCGAGCAGCTCGAGCGCGGCCGCGCGCCACGTCTCGACGATCTCGTCCGGGGACTGAGGGGTCAGCGTCTCGGTCGGGGGCCGGCGCTCATCAAGAGGCAACGTCGGCAGGGCGAAAGCGATGTTGTCGACCAGGCTGGCCAGCTTCTGGTCCAGGCCCGCCAGCACCGGCTTCGGCGTCCTCGCCGGGAGGTGGTCGGCCGGGGGATACAGGTCGTCTTGGCCGAGGTCGTAGAGCCGCTGCCGCAGTGCGTCGACCACGGCCTCGCGGCAATGCAACAGCTGGTCGACCGCCTCAGGGTCCGAGGGGATCTCGTCGGTGCGGATCAAGACGTTGAGCGCCTGGGCCGCATTCTCGGCGTGCTCGCCGTACGTGGTGACTGTCATCGGCGGCCACACAGCCACGACGGTCGGGGACGGATCGTGCTCATGTCGGGACTAGCAACCCGCAGGGGTCTGGATCGGACGCCGCTCGCCGAACTGATTCTGCGGAACCCGCGCTCCTCCGCCGGGCTGCGGAGGGGCGCGGGTCAGGCGACCGCGGCCAGGCCGCGGCGCAGCAGGCGCCGGGCGGCGTCGAGCCGAAGGCTGTGCTGGAGCGCGGGGGAGTCGGCGAGCAGGGCGGTGAGCCGCTGCTCGAGTTCGTCCAGACCTGCTCGCACGTCGCCGACATGGACCGGCACGTAGCCGGCGGGCCGTCGCTGGCCGAAGTCGGTGAGCTCGGCGCGAGCCATCCCGAGGAACGGCAGCACGCTCGCGTGCTCGGACTGGTTGGATGCTCCCTCCAACGCAGCCAGCAGCGAGACCGCGTAGACGAAGTCGGGGGTCGCGTCGTACCCGTGGCACTCGACGAAGGTGGTGGTGATCGGCATCAGTGGTGATCCTTTCGAAAGAGGCCGGGTCGCGGGACTGGCCCCGCTCCCCAGTGGAACAGATGCAGCAGCGGCGCGACCTCTGGCGCGCCTGGGCCTGTGGGTAACTCCCACCGCGGTCGGGGCTGTGAACGCCCGGTGCTCGTCCGGGGTGGGCGGGTCACCACGACCACCCCAGCTGCGCCGTTGCGCGGGAGAGGTCCGGGGGCGGCGATGACGGTGGGGGAGGAGGCGGGATCGCCGGCCGTGTCGCCGGCCTTGTCGTCGGCCGGGATCCGTTAGGTCCCGGCGGGGTGGTGGCCGGGTGTGGTGCGCTGGTGGTGGGCGGTGAGGTCGACTTGGTGGGCGGGTCGTCGGAGGCGTCGCGGGCGTGGATCCGGGGACGGGGTGCCGGCTCGCCGCGAGCTTCGCGGGCCCGCTCGGCCATCTGCTGCTTGATCCGGCGGCGCGAGGTGCGGATGGCGCCCATCTCGGCAGGCTTCACCGTGCCGGGGGTGTCGAGCCGTGCATCGCGCAGCGCCCGCCACCTCTCGGTCGCGGCGTTATAGGCGGCCTCGGCCTCGGCGACCAGGGCTGCGTGCTTGCGTGCCGCATCATCAGCCGGACTGGGCTCCGGTGCTGGCTGGTTGCTCCCTGCGGTGGCGTCGGTGGGGGAGGGGCTGGTCGGGCGGTCTCCGGCGACGAGCCGCATCAGCTCGGTCAGGGCCCGGTTGCGTTCCTTGAGTGCCTCGAGCTCGTCGGCGGCCTCGAAGGTGGTGTCCTGCTCGGCCGCGGAGACCTCGACCTCGGTGCGGAGCCGTTCAACCCGGGCGGCCAACGCAGCCGGCCGCTCGTGGATGGAGCGCACGAGGTTCTCCAGGCGGGTGATCGCGCCGGTGTCGATCTTGCCGGGCGTCAGCTCGGCCGGGGTGAGGTCGAGCAGGTCCCGGGCCCACTCGCGGGTGTTGCGCGGGTCGTCGACCCCGACCCGGTAGCCCGGCTTCCCGATCCCGGGGCGGTAGGTCCAGGCGTAGAGCCGGACGCCGCCGAGCTGGCCGATCAGGAACGGTCGTCCCTCGCCCAGGGGCGCGTACTCCAGGCTCCCTGACAGTGCCGGGGTTTGGGCCAGACGGAGCGCGGCGTGCTTGCGCTCGAGGATCGGCTTGTCCTCCAGCCGCCCGTACTGGTTGGTCAGCGTCATCCGAAACGCCTCGCCGGAGGTGTCCCGAACCACGCTGCCAGCGGCCTGCAGGGCTTCGATGCTGGTGGTGAGGGCGGCGATCATGCGGATGCCCTGCGCGACGACGTTGGCGTGGTACTCCTTCGACGCATCGAAGGTGTCGGCCTGGTTCTGCATCCGCCGCAGGTCCAGATCGAGTTGGGTCTTGTCCATCAGCAGCGGGTTGTTGGCCGCCAGCGCCTTCAGCATCGCGGCCTCGGACTGGGTCGCCGACTCCGACTGTCCGATGATCGTGGCGTCCAGGTCGGCCAGCGCGAACGCGCGCAGGAAGTTGTCCTTGCGGGCCACATGCGCCCACTGGAAGCCCTCCGTGGAGCCCTCCAGCGGGTAGTAGAGGACCCGGACCTCGTCGAACTGGTTGCCGCGCCGGATCGCCCGGCCGTTGCGCTGCTCGATCTGATCGGGCCGGTAGGCGCCGTCGACGTGGTGCAGCGCCGAGAGCCGGTTCTGCACGTTCAGTCCGGTGCCCATCTTCCCCGTCGATCCGATCAGCACCTTGATCTCGCCGGTACGGCAGCGCTCGGTCAGCTTCCCCAGCTTGGTCGCGTCCCCCTCCGCGTCGTGGATGAACGCGACCTCCTCAGGCTTCAGCCCGCCGTCGACGAGCGCGAACTTCAACGCCTCGTAGAAGGAGTGCTTGCCCTCGCTGTTCGGGACGCCCTTGTCGCAGAACACCAGCTGGAACCCGCCCCGGATCGGCGCCGGCTCGCTGGAACCGCGGCGCACCATGAACTCCATGTCGCGGGTACGTCGCCACTCGGCGAGGACCTGCTCGGCCACCAGCGGCACCTTCGAGTCGGCGTCCGTCAGGTCCTCCGGGTCGATGCCCGCCTCCCACAGTTTGATCTTCGGGATGAGCCGCAGGTCGACCGCGGAGGTGAGGCCGTCGGTGCCGATCGCGACCACGGTGTCCTCACCCGGTTCGGGCTTGAACTTCGGCTTGATCGCCTCCCGTCGCACGTTGAGGTGCCGGATGAAGGCCTGCTGGTGCTCGGAGACACCGCGCAGGATCTTCTCGGCCTGCCCACCGCGCAGCCTCGGGCGCTCCAGGCCGACGTCCTCGGCGGTCACCTC
>JAGQUE010000028.1 GCA_020438665.1 Nocardioidaceae bacterium
CGGTAGACCTCGGTGTGGCCCTTCTGCCGGCCATAGCCGGAGACCTCCGAGACTGTCATGCCCGTGACGCCGAAGGTCTCGAGAGCCTCTCGGACCTCCTCCCACTTGTGCGGCTTGATCACTGCGGTGATGAGCTTCATGCGTTCGCCTCTTCCTTGCTCGCTGCGGCGCCGGCGCTCACGAGGGAGCCCACGCCACGGCTGCTGCCGCCCGACACACCCAGGTCATACGCCGTCTCGCCGTGCTCGGCGAAGTCGATGCCCTCGACCTCGTCCTCCTCGGTGATGCGCCAGCCGATGGTGTACTTGATGGCCAGGCCGATGATGGTCGTCATCACAGCGGACCAGGCGATCGCGATCGCCGCCGCACCCACCTGGTCACCCAGCGAGCCGAAGCCACCTCCGTAGAACAGGCCGTCGATGCCGCCGGGGGCCGACGACGTCGAGAGGAAGCCGATCAGCACCGTACCGACCACACCACCGACGAGGTGGACGCCCACGACGTCGAGCGAGTCGTCCAGACCGAACTTGTACTTCAGGCCCACGGCCCAGGCACACGCGGCACCGGCGACGGCGCCGATGGCGATCGCACCGACCAGGTCGACCGCGCCACACGAGGGGGTGATCGCGACGAGGCCGGCCACGATGCCCGAGGCAGCCCCCAGCGAGGTGGCCTTGCCGTGCATGATCCGCTCCATCGCGAGCCAGGCCAGCATGGCGGCGCAGGTGGCGATGGTGGTGTTGAGGAAGGTCAGCCCGGTCTCCGACATGAACTGGGCCGTGTCGGCCTCCTCCCCGGCACCGGCCAGCACGATGGAGCCGACGTTGAAGCCGTACCAGCCGAACCAGAGCAGGCCCGCGCCGATCATCGTGAGGGTCAGGTTGTGCGGCTTCATGGGCTCCTTGCCGAAGCCCACCCGCTTGCCGATGATCAACGCCAGGATGCCGCCGGCGACACCGGCGTTGATGTGCACCACGGTCCCCCCGGCGTAGTCCTGGGCACCCAGGTGCGAGGCGATGAAGCCGCCGCCCCAGACCATGTGGCCGATCGGGAAGTAGCTCAGCGTCACCCACAGTGGGAGGAAGACCACCCACGCCGACAGCTTGACGCGGTCGGCGATGGCGCCGCTGATGAGCGCGGCGGTGATCACGGCGAACGTCATCTGGAAGGCCACCGCGATGTAGCTGTCCCAGCCGACGTCCTTGAGCCCGAACAGGGAGAACGGGTTGGCGAAGAGCCCGGCCACGTCCGAGGGACCGAACGACATCGACCAGCCCCACAGGACATAGACGATGCCGACGATGCCGAGCGAGACGTAGGACATCATCATCATGTTGAGCACGGACTTCGAGCGGCTCATGCCGCCGTAGAACAACGCCAGTGCTGGCGTCGTCATCATCAGGACGAGGGCTGTCGCCACGATCATCCAGGCGTAATAGCCGTCCACGGAACCTCCAGGAATCGGTCATGACGGACGGGCCAGCGGGCTGACGGCGCTGTCGGCACAAGCACCCGTCCTCGATGGGCCTCAGCCTGCGCCGTGGAGGTTTCGCGGTACGTCGTGTCGTGTTGCGGGCAGGCAACGTCTTGGGAGCCCGTGTTACGCCCGTGTGAACGAGAAGCCGCCGTCGGGCGGACGGAGCCAAGGTCACGAATTCGCATCGAACGGCGATCCGTGCTTAGTCTCGGGGACCCCCACGTCAGGAGTGACTCCCCATGATCCGTGCTTTTGCCTCCGTTTGCATAGGCCTGACGCTCAGCCTTGGCCTGGGTGTCGTGCCGGCCCACGCCCAGAAGCTGCCCCCCACGATGCTCGGCCCCGGTGCTGCGGGCGTGCACGACGTGAAGGACAAGGCCATCATCCGGATGTCGAAGTTCGGCCTGGTCTACATCTCCGGTCAGCAGAACGGTCACCTGACGATCACCTACAACAAGACCGCCAACACCCTGCGCTACCGCGACACCGGCACCAAGAGCTTCAAGAGCCTCGCCTCGGGCTGCAAGCGCGAGAAGGTGACCAAGGGCGTGTCGGCGGTCTGCACGGTGCCGTCGCGCTTCGACCACAAGCGGATGTTCGTCCAGGTGTGGCCGCGGCTCGGCAACGACTTCACCGACGGCCGCACCCTCCCGGCCCGGTTCCGGCTGTGGGTCCTCACCGACGCCGGCCGTGACATCACCTACGGCGGCGCCGGCGACGACTTCGTCAACGGCGCCAAGGGCAACGACCGGTCCTTCGGTGGGCGCGGCGACGACTGGCTGCGCGGTGGCCCCGGTGCTGACAAGCTGGTCGGTGGCCCCGGCCACGACCGCATCGCCCGCAACTGAGCGGGTCGGCGAGCGCACGTCCCGAGCGCTCGTCGACACCGCGCGCTGGGCTGCCCGCCTTACCCCAGCAGCGCGTCCACGAATGCTCCGGCGTCGAACGGTGCCAGGTCGTCGGGCCCCTCGCCGAGCCCCAC
>JAGQUE010000377.1 GCA_020438665.1 Nocardioidaceae bacterium
CCCCTGTCGACCTCCTTCGAGGAGGTGCGCCGCGGCATGACCGCGGTCCGCGAGGAGCTGGAGCGGCTGGCATGACGCGGGTCAATGGCCACGGCCAGCCGATCGGGGAGCCGGTGACGGGCTGGGTGGCCCGGCCGTTCCCCCGGCGCTCGGTCTTCAACGGCCGCTATGTCCGGCTCGAGCCGGTGACCACCGACCACGCCGCCGGGCTCCACCGTGCCTTGGCCGGCCCCGACGACGACCCGTTGTGGACCTATCGCCCCGGTGAGCGACCGGCTGACCTCGCCGCCATGACCGCCCTGGTGGCGGCCGCCGAGGCCGCGACCGACACGGTGACCTGGGCGATCGTGCCCGACGGCGCAGGTCCCCAGGGCCTGGCCTCGCTGATGCGGGTGGACCCCGCTCAGGGCAGTGTCGAGATGGGCTCGATCATCTTCTCCCGGGCGCTCCAGCGCACGCGCGCGGCCACCGAGGCGGTGGCCCTGCTCGGCGGCTATGTCTTCGACGAGCTCGGCTATCGGCGCTTCGAGTGGAAGTGCGACAGCCTCAACGAGCCGTCGCGGGCCGCCGCCCACCGGCTGGGCTTCGGCTATGAGGGACGGTTCCGCCAGGCGCTGGTCTACAAGGACCGCAACCGCGACACCGACTGGTTCTCGATCGTCGATGGCGAGTGGCCCGATGTCCGGGCGGCGTACGACGCCTGGCTCGACCCGGCCAACTTCGACGAGGACGGCGACCAGCGACGCCGGCTCTCGGTGCTCACCTCGCGCCGCTGAGCGGCACTGCCGACGACGAAGGGCCCCGGCGCCGAAGCGCCGGGGCCCTCGCGTCATGCGCGACCGGTCAGGGGAGCGTCAGCACCTCGCTGCGCGAACCCTTCTGGCCGGCCAGGTGGAACACCAGGGCCCGCACCCCGCTCGACTGGGCGGTGTAGGCGATGGACTCGCCGCCCGCGTCCCAGTAGACCGGCAGGTTGGTGGCCAGCTCGGGCGTACCAGCATCGAACGTCCCGTCCGACACCACGTCGTCGATCCAGTCGCCGGTGTAGCCGTAGTAGGTCCCGACCTCATAGGTGATGGGGGCGCTGGTGTCGCCGACCGTCTGAGGGAGTCCCACGGCGCCCTTCCACACCGGGATCAGCATCACGTTGGTGTCGAACACGTTGGTGTCGACGTCCATGCTGTAGAAGTTGACCGGCTCGAGGTCGACCAGGTCGCTCGAGGCCAGGTCATAGGTCCACGCCATCAGCAGGTCGGTCCCCGGGATGTTGGCGACGAACGTCTCGAAGTCGGCCTGCCCGTCGCCGGTGGTGTCGTAGTAGACGTCCGGGCTGAGCGTGTTGCCCACGTTGGCCCAGTCGCCATAGGTCGACACGCCGAACCACAGCATGTCATCGGACGTGCCGGCACCGATCTCCTTGATGTCACCGGCCCGCTCGGTCTTGGACGAGACACAACCGATGGGGTCCTCGCCCTTGTCGCAGGTCGGCAACCGGTCACTCTCGGCGCCCAGCTGCATGACCGAGGTCAGGGAGACGAAGTTCTCCATGTCGGTGCCCTGGTCGATGCCGTCACCGGCAAGGGTGATCGCATCGGCCGTCGCCGTCGACGTCGTGGTCGACACCGGCTTGGCGGCGCCATAGACCGGCACCCGCAGGCTGCTCCTGCCCTTGGGTGTCACCAGCAGCCGACCCGAGGCGTCCGAGACATACTGACGCGGGTAGGTGTCGGCTCCGAGGAACTGAGCAGCGTCCATGCTCGGGTCGAGCGTGTGGCGCAGCTGGAGCGGCAGGATCGCCATCGTGACGGTGGCCTTGCGCGACTTGCCGCCCGGAACGGTAAGCCTGCTGGGGGAGACCTTGTAGGTCACGCCCGGCGTGGAGACCACCGCCTGGTAGGACAGCTTGACCGTGACCGCCCTGCGTCCGGTGTTCTGGACGACCAGCTTCTTGGTCTTGGTCACCTTGCCACCGCCGATCGGCGCCTCGACCGGCCCGAACGACGCGGACACCGCGTTGGCCGGGGTGTTGACATAGGCGAGCACCGAGGCCTTCGAGGCGGCGAGGGCGTCCACTCGGCCGGCACCGACGCGAGCCGGGCCGTACTTGAAGCCCGTGTGGCTGTTGCCGGTGGTGACGTCGTGGGTCGCGTTGTTCATCACCGCGGCCTTGATCTCCAGCGGCGACCACCTCGGGTGGCGCGCCTTGACGATCGCCGAGACGCCCGCGGTCAGCGGGCTGGCCATCGACGTACCGGAGAAGGACACGACGCCGTTGCCGGAGCCCATGAACGCCGAGGCGATGGTGTCGCCGGGAGCGGCCACGTCGGGCTTGACCACGCCGATCGAGCCGTGCGTTCCCCGCGAGCTGAAGCTCGACAAGGTGTCGCTGATGGCGGGGGTGACGTCCTTGATGGTGGCCTGCATCGTGCCGTCGAAGGTCACCTCGAGAGTGCCGGCGTCGACGGCAGGCTGCAGGTCGTCGGTGCTGCTCTTGGGGATCTGGAAGACGGGGATGTCGGCGTCACCGGTGATGCCGGCGCCGAACACCTCGACGCCCGAGGTGAAGATGGCGCCGATCGCGCCGGCCGCCTTCACGTTGGCCGACCGCGCCACCGAGCCACAGCGTCGCGTCGCGTCGTTGTCGTCCCAGACCAGCCAGGCGACCTTGCCGTCGACCGCCGCAGCGTCGCCGACGTCCAGCGCGTCACAGCCGTCCTCGTTGCCGGCCTGGGCCAGCTTGACGACCGAGCCGCTCACGGGGTTGCCAGACGGCCCGTTGTTGGGCCAGTCATAGTCGACCGACATCTGGCCGGCCACGATGCCTGCGCTGTCGGCCGGGGCCGTGACCTCGAGGCCGTCGCGCAGCTGGTAGGAGTCCACCGAGCTCGCGACCGCCAGGCCGGACACCGCGTTGCCGGGGGCCCCGCCGGTGTCGGTGAGGTCGCCGTTGTTGCCCATCGAGAGCACCGAGAGCACGCCGTGCTTGGCGAGCTTGGCGATCACGAGGTTCTCCGGGTCGTCCTCGTTGCCGTAGTCGCTGCCGAGGGACATGTTGATGATGTCGAGGTGGTCCTTGAACTTGCCGTCGCCGTTGGGGTCCAGCGCCCAGTCGAGCGCCGGGATGACCAGGTCCGTGCTGCCCTCGCAACCGAACACCTTGAGGCCAAAGAGGCCGGCCTTGGGCGCCATGCCCGGCCCGACGTCCATCGCCATCAGCTTGTCGGCCGTGAGCTTCTTGTAGTTGCCGGTGAACGTGGAGCCGTTGGCGGCGACGCCATAGCCCGCCGCGGTGCCGGACACGTGGGTGCCGTGCTCACCGCAGTCGAGGGGGTTGGAGTCCGGGTGGGGGACCGGCTGATAGGACGGCGCCGACGGGTCGGCGTCATAGTCGTCGCCGGCGAAGTCGTAGCCGCCGAGGACCTTGGCCTTGCCGAGGGCGGGCAGCGACGCGCGCCAGCCACCCTGGTCGCTCACCGCGAGCGCGTCGTCATAGGCCGCGGTCGTGCCGGGGCCGCCGAAGTCGGCGTGGGTGTAGTCGATGCCGGTGTCGATGATGCCGACACGGACGCCGGCGCCGGTGCCGCCGGCGTACTTCCAGCTCTTGATGGCCTTGACCAGGACCGCGGTGTTGGCGTTCTCGAAGGTCTTGGGGACGATGCGCGAGACCTTGACCACGCCCGGCATGGCCGCCAGCGCCCTGACGCCGTCGCCGTTGGTCACGACGCCGACACCGGGGACGGCGTTGGCGACCGTGAACAGCGAGGCGGCCTTGCTGTCGGCTGAGCGGGCCTTGCCGATCGCCGACGCGGCCTGCTTCGCGACCTCCGCGCGGCGCGAAACGGCGGCCTTGCTGCTGCCGGTGCGACCGGCGACGTCCGCGGCGCCCTCGCCCGCGAACTGCACGAAGACCGCACGTCGCGCGTCGGGGTTGCGCTCGGGCCGGGGTGCGTCGAGGCCCTTCAGCTTGAAGTGGTGCGCTTGTGGCGCGGGGAGCTGCTTGTCCTGATGGGACCCGGCGGCGGTGGCCACCGAGGTCGTGCCCAAGGCTGTGGCGGCGGCGGTCGCTGCGACCAGCGCTGCCCAACCCCGTCTCTTGAGCCGTCGTGAGTTCACGCGTGTCCTTTCACGGTCGGGCGGGGTGTCATCCGAGACCCTGCGGGGGACGCCACCCGCCCGAAGCCGTGCCGCCCCTCGCCGGACGATAGTCCTTCCCGGTCGTTTGCTGTAGCAACCCCCCGCGAACATTTGCCGGCCTCGGCTGCTGAACCGGACGGCCGAGGGGACGCCGCCGCCGTCGCTGGCAAGGCCGGGCCCGGAACATGGGACGGCGGTCCCACATCGCGAGACGGGATGGCACACTGGTTGACGTCACCGGTCCCCGGCGGGGACCGTAGGTCCATGCGCGCACAGATTCTCGTACGCACGCGACGCGTGAGCTGAGGGCAACGACCCTCGAGCCCACGCGTCACCCCTCGTTGCCCGCCGCGGCCCGAGGGGTTTTTTGTTGGCCCGAGGTTCGTCTCGGGCGGTCACAGATGAACATCCGCACTACCGAGGACAGGAAACAGCGATGAGCGAGCAGGAGGCCACCGGTCGGATCACCGGTGCGCAAAGCCTGATCACGTCCCTCGAGCACGCAGGGGCGACCGACATCTTCGGCATCCCGGGAGGCGCGATCCTCCCGGCCTACGACCCGTTGATGGACTCGCGGAAGATCCGACACATCCTCGTACGCCACGAGCAGGGAGCCGGTCACGCCGCGTCCGGCTATGCATCGGCGACCGGTCGGGTCGGCGTCTGCATGGCCACCTCCGGCCCCGGCGCGACCAACCTGGTCACACCGCTGGCCGACGCCTATATGGACTCGGTCCCCATGGTCGCCGTCACCGGCCAGGTCGGCGCCGCGCTGATCGGCACCGACGCCTTCCAAGAGGCGGACATCCGCGGCATCACGATGCCGATCAC
>JAGQUE010000378.1:0-1627 GCA_020438665.1 Nocardioidaceae bacterium
CGAGGTCGGTGTAGTCGTAGCCCTTCTGGTGGCTGGTGGCCTCGACGGCCTCCAGCTGGTCCTCGAAGATCGACTTGGAGTCGAGCAGCAGTCGGCCGATGAGGGTCGACTTGCCGTCGTCGACCGAGCCGGCCGTGGCGAAGCGGAGCAGGTCCATGCTGCCGGTGGTGGGAACGATCCCCCCGGCGGTGCCGTCGGTGGCCATCAGAAGTAGCCCTCCTTCTTCCGGTCCTCCATGGCGGCCTCGGAGAACTTGTCGTCGCCGCGGGTCGCGCCGCGCTCGGTCACGCGCGCGATGGCGATCTCGTCGATGATCTTGCTGATCGTGTCGGCCTCGGACTCCACCGCGCCGGTGAGCGTCAGGTCGCCGACGGTGCGGAAGCGCACCACGCGCTCCTCGACGGCCTCGCCCTCGCGGCACGGGTTGAACTCCGACTCGGTCATCCACATGCCACCGCGGTTGAAGACGCGTCGGGTGTGGGAGTAGTAGATCGAGGGGATCTCGATGCCCTCGCGGCCGATGTAGTGCCAGATGTCGAGCTCGGTCCAGTTGGACAGCGGGAAGATCCGCATGTGCTCGCCCTCGTGGATGCGGCCGTTGTAGAGGCTCCACAGCTCGGGGCGCTGGTTCTTGGGGTCCCACTGTCCGAACTCGTCGCGGTGGGAATAGACGCGCTCCTTGGCGCGGGCCTTCTCCTCGTCACGGCGCCCACCACCGAAGGCGGCGGTGAAGCCCTCCTCCTCGAGCGCGTTGAGCAGGGTGCCGATCTGGAGGCGGTTGCGGCTGGTCTTGCCGTCGTCGATGACGATGCCGTCCTTGATCGCCTGCTCGACGCTGGCGACGACCAGGCGCAGCCCGAGCCGCTGGACCCAGGAGTCGCGCGTGGCCAGGACCTCGGGGAAGTCATAGCCGGTGTCGACCTGGAGGACGGGGAAGGGGATCTTGGCCGGATAGAAGGCCTTCTCCGCCAGCCGCAGCATGACGATCGAGTCCTTGCCGCCGGAGAACATCAAGACGGGCTTCTCGAACTCGGCGGCGACCTCGCGGAAGACGTGGATGGACTCCGCCTCCAGCTGGTCGAGCTGACTCATCTGGTAGTCGGCGTGCGTGGGTGGTGCACTCATGCGGGATTAAGGCCTCTCGTGAAGACAGCGGGAGACATGCTACCGGCGGTACGGCGTCGGGCCTGAATCTTGAGCCAACCGCAAGATGTGACCGGACAGGCCGGGGAGGCGACCCTCACGCGGGTGGTGCGCCTTCGGCGCCTGCGGCGGCCTGCCGGCGGTCGGTGTCGAGCTCGTTGAGTGTGGGGGCCCCGAACATGGGCAGGCCGAGCCCGCGGCGCAGGATGCCCCACACCAGGGGCACCAGCACGAGCATCACGAGGCCGATCGCGCCGACGAGTATGGGGTGCGTGTCGTCGTCCCCCGCGCCGAGCGGCGCCCAGCCCGCCTTGTCGAGCAACGCGACGCCCGACATGGTCAGCACCACGACGATGCCGCGACGGATGACCGACTGCTTGACTCGCGGCGCGATCTTGCTGCCGAGGATGCTGCCCGGGACGGAGCCGAGGATCAGCGGGATGGTGATGCCCCAGTCGAGACCGTGCAGCACGATGTTGGAGAC
>JAGQUE010000378.1:1746-2896 GCA_020438665.1 Nocardioidaceae bacterium
ACACTCGTGACGCCGACGAGAAGGCCGCCCAGCGCGCCGATGAGCAGGGTCGGGATCGGGCGGATGACCGGGTCGTCGTCGTCGATGTGGGTGCCGGAAACCACGCGCCGCAGGTTGACATAGAGCCGCAGGGCGTAGGTCGACGCGGCCAGGAGCAGCGCGAAGCCGATGCTCAGCTTGAGGACGTGGTCGAGCTGGGACGGATCGTCGGTGACCCAGGCGACGAGGTAGGGCCCGAGCAGGGCCATCGGGACCGACCCGATGACCAGCCACTTGGCGAGCGTCAGGTTGGGCGACCCCTCGCGATGGTGGACGATCGCGCCGCCGGTCTTGTAGACGGCGGCGGCCGTCAGGTCGGCCGTGACGACCGTGGCGGCGTCGCCGACGCCCAGGAAGATCAGCGCCGGTGTCATCAGCGCGCCGCCGCCCATGCCGGTGAGCCCCACGACGATGCCGACGAGGAAGCCGGCGACGAGGACGCCAAGGAAGGTGGCCGTCAGGAAGTCCATGGGCGTGCTCCGGGCGGTGTCGTCGAGTCGGTCGGCCAGTAGGCTAGGTTAGTTTACTGAACTTATCGAGTTTGTCGAAACGGGCGGCCGCCATCGACGCCGACCCCGGCCGCTCAGGTCAGGTGAGGTCGAGGTGGCCGGTCGCGCGCAGCGCGACGAGCACGTCACCGAGGGCGTCGTCGATGGTGCGGCCCGTGGTGTCGACCCGGACCGCGGCGTCCTCGGGCTCCTCATAGGGCGACGAGATCCCGGTGAACTCGAGGATCTCGCCGCGGCGCGCCTTGGCATAGAGGCCCTTGCGGTCACGCCGCTCGCACTCCTCCAGCGGGGTCGCGACGTGGACGAGGAAGAACGCGCCACCGGCCGCGTCGACCATGGCGCGCACCTGCTGGCGGGTCTCGTCGAACGGCGCGATGGGGCTGCACACGGCGACCCCGCCGTGGCGGGCGATCTCGGCGGCCACCCAGCCGATGCGACGGATGTTGGTCTCTCGGTCCTCCTTGGAGAACGTGAGGCCGGCCGACAGATGGCGGCGTACGACGTCGCCGTCGAGGCTGGTGACGGTGCGACCGCCGCGCTCGAGCAGCCGGTCCATGAGCGCCCGCGCGAGGGTGGACTTGCCGCTGCCGGACAGACCGGTG
>JAGQUE010000379.1 GCA_020438665.1 Nocardioidaceae bacterium
TACGCCTGGACCGACCTCCACCACCAAGACCCCTGGGCAACCGGAGGCCGCACCGACCTCGACAAAGCCGAACCCCTCTGCGGGTTCCACCACCACCGCATCCACGACCCCGCCTACCACCACCGACGACACCCCGACGGCACCATCACCTTCCACCGGCGGACGTGATGGTGTCGGGTTTGGAGACGGGCGCTGCGCGCCCTCCTCAACCAGCGTGAGGAGCTGGTGGCCCGCCTCAGGCGGCGTCGGGGAGCGCGGTCACCTCGGGGGTGAAACCGAGCGGCGTCGGGGCCGGGTGGTCGGACCCGGGCGTGGCCAGTGCGCGACGGCGCAGCACCTCGGTGACGCCCGACTGGGCGGCGACGACGGACCAGACCAGGTTGGCCGCGACGCTGGGCCAGGCGCCATAGGTCGCCGAGGCGACGGCGCAGAGGAGACCGCTGACGAAGTTGATGGCGGCATAACGCAGCGAGGCGGGGTGGAGGTCCCCACGCGTCAACATCAGGTAGGCGCCGATGCTGCCCACCGTGCCTATCCAGCCCATGGCTGCCGCGATCATGGCCTTTGTCCTCGATGTCCTCATACCGGCCGACCGTCGGCCCGACATCGTCCATGGTGCGCCGGTCGAGGGGTTAGTGCAATTGCATGATCGTTGACTCTGGATTTAGCATTCCTTAAATGGAGGTCGACCCGCGGCGACTGCGTTTCCTGTTGGCCGTGGCGCGCTATGGCGGCGTGCTCGCGGCCGCCGACGAGCTGGGGGTGACGGCGTCGGCGGTGTCGCAGCAGATCGCCCGGTTGGAGCGGGAGACCGGGTTCGCCCTGCTGCGCCGTACGCCCACCGGCAGCGAACTCACGCCGGCCGGGATCGCCCTCACCGAGGCGGCCGAGGACGTCGAGCGGGCGCTGGCACTGGCGCGGGCGAGGCTCGAGCAGAGCGCCGCCGAGGTCAGCGGCACAGTCCGGATCGGGGGATTCCAGTCGTTCCTCACCACCGTCCTCGCTCCGGCGCTGCCCGGCTGGCGCGAGCGCTACCCGGCGCTGCGCATCCAGACGATCGAGGCCGACGAAGCGGCGCTGATGCGCGCCCTGCGGGCGGGCTCGATCGATGCGCTCGCCGTCGAGCTCGACGCCGGGGAGAGCTATACCCCGCCTCGGGGGACGACCGACGTCTCGCTGCTCGACGAGCCGTGGAAGCTGCTGTTGCCCCTCAACGCCCTGGTCACCTCCGATGTCATGGACCTGAGCCGGCTTGGCCTCACGTGGCTCGGGCTCGACCCGGCCGCCGCCAACGCCAAGGCACACCGCCGGGTCCGGCGCGAGCTCGGGGGCGAGGCGTCGACGACCCACACCTACTTCAGCTATCAGAACGCCATCGCCCTGGTCGCGGCCGGCGAGGGCGTGACGCTGGCGCCCGCCCTCGCGCTGGAGTCGCTGCCGACCGACCACGTTCAGACCCTCGACATCCCGGGGTTGGGGATGCGGCGCGTGGTGCTTCGCCACCTCACCCGCAGCCGTGCCGCCAGCCCCGTCCTCGACGTCGCCGTTGGCCTGGTGCGGGAGGCGTCCGCGGCGTTCTCCTATGAGTCATCGGGGCTGTGATGCCGGCCAGGGCTCAGGGCCAGGGGGTGAGGGCCAGGGCTGAGGGCTGGGGCTCAGGTCGGCAGCACGCGCTCGGCGATGACCTGGTCCGCGGGGACCCCGGCCTCGGCGCACACTCGCTGGACGGCATCCACCAGGGCGGGGGGCCCGGGCACATAGACGTCCGGGGCGCTTCCGGAGGCCATGGCGGCCACGACGGCGTCGTGGGTCGCCTCGACCGGCGTCCCGACCCTCCCGGCCCAGTCGTCCTCCGGCTTCCAGACACAGGGCTCGAGCACGAACCCGGGCAGGCTCGCCGCCACGTCGTCGAGCTCCGGCAGCGACGGCAGGTCCCGCTCGGTGTTGACGCCGAGGATCAGCCGAGCGGGCTGTGGGTCGGCGAACTCGGCCATCCGCCGTACGAGCGACAGCACCGGTGCCAGCCCGCCGGGCCCCGATCGCTCGGTCAGATCAACAGCAGCGCCGAGGCGACGACGCTGACCCCGAGCGCAGCGATCTCGAACTGGTGCTGGCTGATCCGGCGGACCAGCTGGCGGCCGAGCACGCCGCCGACGAGGAGGGCAGGGATCAGGGTGGCATCGACCACGAGGCTGCCCGGATTGATGAGATGGAGACCGGTGCTGAACGGCACCTTGAGCAGGTTGACCACCAGGAAGAACCACGCTCCGGTGCCCAGCATCCTCAGCATCGGCAGGCCGGCCAGGATCAGATAGATGGTCATCACGGGGCCGGCGGCGTTGGCGGTCATCGTCACGAAGCCGGCGGCTCCGCCCAGGGCGGCGGCGGTCAGCAGGTGGACCTGCTCCGGCTGCGACGTGGCGTTGTTCCCTGATCGCCCTCGACGCTGCCACAGCTGCATGGCCGACATGGCCAGGAGCGCGAGGCCGATCGCCGGCCGGACGACCTCGTTGCTCGCGGTCGCCAGGAACCAGGTGCCCAGCGCGAGGCCGGGGACGACGCCGGGCAGCAGCCGGACCAACACCCGCCAGTCCGCGTGCCGTCGATAGATGGTCAGCGCCAGCACGTCGCCACAGATGAGGAGCGGGAGCAGCGCGCCGGTGGACTCCTTGGCGGGGAGCGCCAGGGCGAACAGCACGACCGCCACCGACCCGACCCCTGAGATCGCCGTCTTGGCGATGCCGACCAGGACGGCACCGCCGGCGAGCAGGGCCCACGCGGTCACCGTGAGCTCGGAAGGGGTCACGCGGGCAGTCTGGCCGCCCTCGCCATGTGCCGTCACATCCTGTGCTGCTCGACGGGTGGGGAAGCGGGGCCGCTCTGCCCGCCGCGGCCGTTGGTGACCGGGAACACAGCGCCATCCCGCCGATTTCCGTATCGGCGAACGGTAAAACGGCGGAATGTAGGGATTGACAACAAAAGACCTCGAAGCCGCTGGGTGACCCGAGACGCCCGGCGGCTTCGAGCTGTTGGGTGGCGGCGCGGGCCTCGACCCGGCCCACGCGCGACCTCCACCTGCTGGTCACCTTGGTTGGGAACGGCCCGGAGCGACGGGGGACGTGGCCACCGGGAGGCCGGGGACGACGCCGCTAGGTTGGTGTCATGGGGCGGGTCGCATGAGTCGGGTGCGTGTCGTCGACGGCGCGGGCACCGAGCTGCTGACCGCCGAGGCGGCGACGGACCTGGCCGGCCGGTTCGTGGCACACCTGCGCGCCGCCGGGGTCCCGGAGCGCGGTCGCGTGCTGTTCTGTGCGCGCAACTCGGCCTCGCTGCTGTCCGGGGTGCTGGGGAGCCTGCTGGGCGACGTCCTCCCCGTGATCGTGAGCGACAAGCTGACCACTCGCGAGCGCGACGAGCTGACCGCCGACGTGGAGCCTGACCTGGTGGTGACCGACGAGATGCTGGCCGGGGCCTTCGACCGTGCCCCGGCGACGATCGGGGAGGTCCCCCGCTGCCGGGTCATGCACTTCACCAGCGGGACGTCGGGCCGGCCCAAGGGTGTCTGGAGCGGCTGGCTCGACGACGCCGACGCGCGGGCCCTGGTCGACGAGGAAGCCACCGCCTGGGGCATGACTCCCGACGACGTCTATCTCGCGGCATCGCCGATGAGCCACTCGGCGCCGCTGCGGTTCCCGCTGATGACCCTGTTGCGCGGCGGCAGCGTCGTCGTACCGACCGGGTCCGACGTCGACGTCGTCCGGGCCCTGGTCGAGGCCGGCGCGGTGACCACCACCTTCCTCGCGCCGGTGCCGCTCCAGCGACTGCTCGGCGACGACGAGGTCCGGACGCATGCGATGCGGCTGGTCGCCCACGCCGGGGCACCGTGCCCGGCCAAGGTCCGGGCCGCCGCGCGGCGTGCGTTCGGCGATGACGTGGTGCGGGAGTTCTATGGCGCGACCGAGGGCCAGTTCACCGTCTGCACCCCCGAGGAGTACGACGCCCACCCGGGCACGGTGGGGCGGGCGCGGCCGGGACGGGCACTTCGGGTCGACCACGACGGGCGGATCTGGTGTCGCGTGCCTCGGCACGCCAGGTTCGAGTATTGGCGCGACCCGGCAAAGACTGCTGAGACCTGGGACGGCGACTGGTTCACCGTCGGCGACCTCGGCCACCTCGACGAGGACGACTATGTCTATCTCGACGGCCGCCGCAGCGACCTGATCATCACCGGCGGGGTCAACGTCTATCCCGCCGAGGTCGAGCGGGTCGTGCTCGACCTGCCCGGCGTCACCGAGGCCTGCTGCTTCGCTGTCGACGACGACCACTGGGGCCAGCGGGTGTGTCTCGCGGTGGTGGGGCCGGCCGATGAGCTCACCATCCGTGACCACTGCGAAGAACGGCTCGCTCCCTACAAGCGCCCCAAGAGCATCTATCGCATCGACGACTTCCCGCGCACCCACTCCGGCAAGGTCGACAGGGTGGCCGTGCCGGGCTATGTGGGTGCGCGGGACTGATCATCGAGATCGAGCGGGTGGTCAGCGACGTCGCAGCGCGAGTCCCAGCCAGGTGAACCAGACGATGAACCCGATCCCGAACACGGACACGGCCACCTCGGTCGCGGCGGGGATCACTGACGCCATCCCGACCGCGGACAGCCCCAGGGCGAGCCCGCCGAGCCACGGCGAGAGTCGCCGGGACCGCAGCACGGCGATGCCGACGACCGCCGCCCACAGGGCACCGGCGACCTCGATGCCACCGCCCAGTGCGTCCTGGACGATCCCGAGCGAGACCCAGGAGGACTGCGCGAGATCAGGGTGGTCGGCGTGCAGGGTCGCCACCGCATGCTGGCTCACCACGGCGACGCTGCCGCTGGCCATCAGTAGCCCGGACCAGATCAGCCCGAACGCGGCGGAGACCCGCGCGAGCCGCGGGGTCGACGCCAGCCGGTCGCGGACGCCGAGCGTGACGACCGCCATGGCGGCGCCCCCCACCAGGTAGAGCAGCAGGTACCAGCCCGCCATGGCGGCCCGGTTGGACAGCAGGAAGTCGAGTGACCCGGAGGGGTCGTCAACCGGGTTCGCAAAGCCCCGAGGGCCCAGATAGGCACCCATGGCCAGGAACCCCACGACATAGGTCCCGGCGACCACCTGGGCGGCGATACCGCCGACCCGGTCGAGACCGGTTGAGGCCGACCGGTCGGCGTCCTGGGCGCGGGCTTCGGGAGCTGGTGTGGACTGGATGTTCTCGGTGTGAGTAGTCATGACTCCACCGTTGCCGAGGCACGGCGCGGTGCACATCGCCAACGAGGCCGGAACGTCGCGGTACCTCTGGTCAGCCCGCGCCGGCCCAAAGTCCCATGGAGGCCTGGGAGGTTCGGGCCTAGCCTGAGGTCATGGTCCCCGGGATGGTCAGGTCGTGGTGGGATGAGCCGCGGGTCGTCGCACCCCCAGGGATCCCGTGGTGGGACCGTGCCCTGGTCGCAGCACTGGTGCCCCTGGCCGTGCTGGAAACCTGGGGCCGGGACGACGTGGTCTGGCCGCTCTGGCACCTGGGGTGGGCCCTCGTGTGCATCGCGGCCCTGCTGGGGCGGACCAGTCGCCCCCTGACGATGCTGGTCCTGGGCTATGGCGCACAGACGGTGGCCGGTGTGGTGCCGGCGCTGGTCGGCGAGCCCTACAGCGTGTTGAACGTGACGGCCGACGTGCTGCTGCTTGCCTATTCGCTGGGGCGTTGGGCGAGTGGCCGGGCCGTGGCGGTCGGCGCCGCGTTCCTGCTCCTCGCCCACCTCGCGCGCGAGCCGCTCTATGACTCCAGCGGCTCCTCGATCGTGATCGGCGTCGGTGCGCTCCTGTTCCCCATCGCCCTCGGCGCCACGACCAGGTTCTGGGTCCGATCGCAACGACGTGACCGCGAGGAGATCCGGCTTCGTGAGCGCGAGCGCCTGGCTCGCGATCTGCACGACACCGTGGCGCACCACGTGTCAGGCATCCTGCTCCAGGCCCGGGCAGCCCGCGTCACGGCGCTGTCGGACCCAGCTGCGGCAGCAACAGCCATCGGTGGCATCGAGGACGCCGCCGCTCGTTCACTTGACGACATGCGTGCTCTCGTGTCGGTGCTTCGCGACGACGACGGCGTTCCTGGACGCCGGCCGGCTCACGGTGTCGCCGACATCGTCGAGCTCGCGGCGGAACCTCCGGAGGGACCCCGGATCACGGTTCGCGTCGACGACGGGGTGGGTGAGGTGCCCGCCACGGTGGGCGGTGCTCTGTTCCGGGCCGCTCAGGAGGCCGTGGCCAACGCCCGTCGGCACGCAGCGGAGGCAACGGTGGTGGAGATCGACCTGGTCAGGGACGGCGATGTGGTCACCCTACGGATCCACGACGATGGTCGTGGCGGCGGCGCCGGGCGGGTGCGTCCACGACGGACGACGCCGTCCTACGGACTCGCCGGCATGCGGGAGAGGTTCTCGCTGCTCGGCGGTCAGGTGAGTGCCGGACCCGATGCGGATGGCGGCTGGACCGTCACCGCCGCGGTCCCGAGTGCTCGGCGACTGGGCCCGGTGTCCCGGTGAGCTCCGTGCGGGTGCTGATCGCCGATGACCAGGAGATGGTCAGGGTGGGGCTCACGACCATTCTCGACGCCAACGCCGACATCGAGGTGGTCGGGCAGGCCAAGGACGGCCGCGAGGCGGTGCGGCTGGTCCAGACGCTGCGTCCCGACGTGTGTCTGTTCGACATCCGGATGCCTGAGCTCGACGGGATCGAGGCCACCAGGCAGGTCGCCGGGCGGCAGGTCGACGACCCGGTGCCTGTCGTGGTCATCACCACCTTCGACGAGGACGAATACGTCTTCGATGCGCTCGAAGCGGGGGCTCGAGGGTTCCTGCTCAAGGATGCCGAGCCCGACCTGCTCGCCGAGGCGGTGCGCGCGGCCGCGCGCGGCGACGCCCTGATCGCGCCGGCCATCACCGCCCGGCTGCTGTCGGCGTTCGCGCGGTCGCGGCCCGACGGGGTGCCGCCGCCCCGGGAGTCGTTGACCCCCCGCGAGGACGAGGTGCTGGGTCTGGTCGCGGCGGGGCGCACCAACGCCGAGATCGCGGAGGAGCTCTTCTTGTCCTTGAGCACCGTGAAGGCTCACATCGGCGCGATCATGGTCAAGCTCGGCGTGCGCAACCGGGTGGAGCTGGCGCTGTGGGCCTACCGGGCCGGGCGGATCGATCTCTGACAACGTCGGTCGAGCGCCCAGCCGGATGCGTGCGACCCGACTCCTCCGGGTACCGCGTCGGTCACCGGGGATCGCAGAAGGTCCCCCGAAGGGAGGCACGATGGGCTACGGATTCGGTGGGCTGCTGCTGGTCGTGGGGCTGATCCTCGCGCTGGCCGTGACGGACAGCATCAACGGCGTCGACCTGACCATGGTCGGCTGGATCATGGCGCTCGTCGGCCTCGTGCTCCTGGCGCTGACCGCGATCACCGCCAACCGTGGCCGCGGCACGCGGAGCACGAGCACGACGACGCACGCTGACGGCACACAGTCGGTCAGCGAGCGTCAGACCGACGTCTGACGGTCCGAACCATCACGCAGTTCTTCTGCCCCTTCGGCCGGTCATAGGTGAAGCCGGCTTCCTCATACATCCTGCGGGTGCCGTTGTAGAGGAACGACGAGGACATCTTCTTCGCCGGTGGGTGCGTCGTCAGGTCGTGGGGATAGCCCTCGACGACCCCGCCGCCCGCGGCCGCGATCTGGTCGAGCGCACCCTGGAGGGCGAGCGCCGCGAGGCCATGGCGGCGGTAGCGCCGGTCGACGAAGATGCACGTCACCCGGAAGTCGGGCGCCGACGTCGCGGTCTCGTCGTACTCCTTGCGGTGGTGGATGTTGGGCAGCTCGTCGGGAGGTCCGAACTCCGCCCACGCCACGGCCTCGTCGCCGTCGAAGACGAGCGCGGCGTGGGCACGACCCTCGTCGACCAGGCGGCACTTGAGGTCGCGGTTGCTGTCATAGGTGCGCTCCTTGTCCTTGGCCACGGTGTGGAACCACGTGCACCAGCAGCCCCCGAAGATGCCGCCGTGCCGCTCGACCAGGGCGGCGAAGGCCGGCCAGGTCTCGGCGCTCAGTGCCCGGATGGTGAACCGTCCGCTCGACGTTGACGTCTCCATGACGCCAGGCTAGGGCGGTTCCCGGACGGTCCGCGTCCGCGAAAGCCCGTCCTGACGCCGGCAAGGCGGGCGAGACATGAGCAGGAGCGTGGGCGCCATGGACCGGATGACCGAGGAGCAGCTGACCGATGAGGTGCTCGGGCGGCTCGAGGCGACGCCCGACCTGCGGCTGCGCGAGGTGATGCATGCCCTCGTCCGCCACCTGCACGCCTTCGCCCGCGAGGTGCGGCTCACCGACGAGGAGTGGCTGCAGGGGGTCCGCTTCCTCACGGCGACCGGCGACATCACCGACGCCGTGCGGCAGGAGTTCATCCTGCTGTCCGACACCCTGGGGCTGTCCTCGCTCGTCGACCTGATCAACCACGCCGACGTCGAGTCGCTGGCGACCGAGCCCACCATCCTCGGCCCGTTCTATGTGCCCGAGTCGCCGTGGCGTGAGTTCGGCGCCTCGATGGTCGAGTACGACGACGGCGGCGAGGCCGCCATCCTGCGCGGCGTGGTCCGCGATGATGACGGTGCGCCGATCCCCGGAGCGGTGCTTGACGTGTGGCAGAACGCCGCCACCGGGTTCTATGCCGTCCAGCAGCCCGACGAGCAGCCGGCCACCAACCTGCGCGGTCGCTACCGTGCCGACGACGAGGGCCGCTTCGAGATCCGCACGGTCCGTCCGGTGCCCTACCCGATCCCCGACGACGGCCCGGTCGGCCGGCTGCTCCAGGCCACGGGGCGGCACCAGTGGCGCGCCGCCCACATCCACCTCAAGGCGACCGCCGACGGGTTCACCCCGCTGACGACCCACATCTTCGACCGCGCCAGCGACTACCTCGACTCCGACACCGTGTTCGGGGTCAAGGACTCGCTGATCGAGGAGTTCGTCCCCGGCCCGGACGGGGTGCTCGTGTGTGAGCACGACGTGGTCCTCACCCGGGGCTGGCGACGGGTGGGATGATCGCCTGACCACCCGCGGCGGAGGAGGATCCATGAGCAGCGAGACCGAGCGTGACCTCGTGGCCATCGAGGCCCGTCGGGCCGAGATCAGGGAGCGTTTCCTGCAGCCGACGGGGCAGCGCCCCGCCAGCAGCGCCCGCGGCCTCCACCACACGGCGCTGGTCAGCAGCGACGTGGAGCGGACCGTCCGCTTCTATCAGGAGGTGCTCGGCTTCCCGCTGACCGAGCTCATCGACAACCGGGACTACGCCGGGTCCTCCCACTTCTTCTTCGACATCGGCAACGGCAACCTGCTGGCCTTCTTCGACTTCCCCGGTCTCGACGTCGGCTCCTACCAGGAGGTGTTGGGTGGGCTCCACCACATCGCGATCTCGATGGATCCCGACGCCTGGGACGCCGCGTGCCGCCGGCTCGAGGAGGCGGGCATCGAGCACGTGGTCCACAGCGAGGTCTCGGTCTATTTCCGTGACCCCGACGGTGCCCGGCTCGAGCTGATCGCCGACCCGCTGGGGGAGATGTACGGCCTCCAGGTGCTGTGAGCGACCATGCGTGAGTTCGTCCACGACGCGGCGGGAGCGCGCGTGGTCTTCGGGGTCGGGGCGCGCGCCCAGGCGGCCGCCGAGGTCGAACGGCTCGGTCGCGACCGCGTCCTTCTCGTCCACGGCCGGCACGAGACGTCCTACGCCGACGAGATCGGCGCCGACCTGGGCGACCGGCTCGTGGGTCGCTTCGCCGACATCGCCATGCACGTCTCGCCGGCCACGGCCGACGCTGCGAGGGCCGCAGCCGAGGAGGTGAACGCCGACCTGCTGCTCGTGGTGGGCGGCGGCTCGGCGGTCGGTGCCGCCAAGGCGGTGGCGCTCGCGACGGCGCTGCCGATCCTCGCCGTGCCGACCACCTATGCCGGCTCGGAGATGACACCGATCTGGGGGCTGACCGACGCGGGCCGCAAGACCACGGGGCGAGACCCCCGGGTGCAGCCGCGGACGGTGGTCTATGACCCGGAGGTGACGGTGTCGCTGCCGGCCGACGTCTCGGCGGCGAGCGGGATGAACGCACTCGCCCACCTGGTCGAGGCGCTCTATGCGCCGGACGTGTCCCCGCTGCTCGAGGTGGCTGCCCAGGAGGGCATCCGGGCGCTCGCGTCGGGGCTGCCGCGTGTGGTGGCGGCGCCCGACGACCTGACGGCGCGCAGCGATGCCCTGGCGGGCTCGTGGCTCGCCGGCTGGGCGCTCGGCATCGCCACCATGGGGGTGCACCACAAGGTCTGCCACGTGCTCGGTGGCACCTGGCGGCTGCCCCACGCCGCCACCCACGCGGCGGTGCTGCCGTTCGCGACGGCGTTCAACGCCGCCGCCGCGCCGGCGGCGATGGAACGCATCCGGCAGGCCCTGCACGACGCCGGCCGCGTGGCGGACACCGCCGCGGGCGGGCTCTGGGACCTCGCCGCCGCGATCGGCGCACCCACCTCGCTCGCCGACGTCGGGTTCGCCGCGTCGGCGGTCGACGAGGCGGCTCGTCTCGTCGTCGAGGGGCGGCCGGTCAACCCGCACGAGGTCCACGAGCCCGGGATACGTCGGCTCCTGGTCGCGGCGCTCGCCGGCGAGCGGCCGGCCCGACCGAGCGGATCAGGTCACTGCGCGGGGCCGGTGTAAGCGCAGACGTCCTTGTTCTTGGTCGAGGTGTGGTTCTGGTCGCCGGTGTGGTGGCGGCGGTGCTTGAGGGCCTTCGCCACGGTGTCGCGGAGCCAGTCGAAGTCGGGGTTGCCCGGGTCGAACTCCGCGGAGCGGGTGAACACGACCGAGCGCATCGGCCGCTCCTTGACCTTGAGTGCCAGGTTGACCAGGTCGGGCAGCAGGTGCTGGGGGATATCGGTGAAGACCGTGCCCTTGCTGGCGCTGGCGATCGCCTCGAACCGCCGGAACAGGTTGAGCGGGTTGGCCTGCTTGACGATCGCGTCGACCATGCAGCGCTGTCGCTCCATGCGCTGGTAGTCGTCGGCCCCGTAGCGCCCGCGCGCGAACCAGAGGGCGCGGAAGCCGGAGAGGTGCTGGTCAGGTCCGGGCTGCAGGTAGTAGTCCGGAGGGATGCCCGCGTCGGTGTTGCCACCGACCGCGACCGGGGTGTTGATGTTGACCGTCACGCCGCCCATCGCGTCGATCAGCTTCTTGAAGCCGTCGAGGTTGACCAGGAAGTAGTAGTCGACGCTGAGCCCGGTCGACCCCTCGACCGCGAGCTTGAGGGCGTCGGCCCCGGGGTTGTCGGACGGACCGATCGCGTCCGGTGTGGTCAGGGGGACGTCGCGATAGACCGCGTTGAGCATCCAGCTGCCGGGGTCGCCCGGGCCGGTGAAGCCGTAGGGGTAGAGGTCGTGGAGCTGGGTGCCCTCGGGGAACTGGGCGTTCATCATGTTGCGCGGCAGGCTGAAGGTCACCGCCCGGCCGCTGGAGATGTCGACGGAGAGCACGATCATCGAGTCGGTGCGTACGCCGATCCGTCCCTCGCCGCCGTCGCCGCCGAGCAGCAGGATCGTGAGCCGGTCCTGGCCCGCCCAGGGATCCCGATCCGTGGAGTCGGGGGTGGTCGTGCTGACGCCGTCCTTCTTGAACACCGTCTCCACGAGATCGGCCTGGACCATCGCATAGCGCGCGGCCACCGTGGTCGGCGCCGCGACGACACCGGCGAGCGCGAGCACCGAGGCCACCCCGACGGTCAGCCGCCACCGTGGGGCGGGCACCGGGCGCAGCACCAGGAACGTCGCGACGACGACGACCAGCCAGGCGCTCAGCACCGCGGCGAGGAGGATCCCGGCCAGTCGGGCGCGGGTCGGGTCGAGCACGAAGTCGAGGGCCTGCTCGCGGCTCCACGGCACCCACAGCAGCGTCCCGAGCACCACGGCGGCGGCCCCGAGGGCCACCGACCAGCCCACCTTGGCGCGGCGGGCATAGAAGAAGCCGGCTCCCGGGAGAAGCGCACCCGCGACCGTCATCAGCACCGCGCCCCGCATGGTGGGGGCGCGGCGGGGACCGTGGCGGAGGGCGTGCGCCCCGCGCCGGCTCATCCGGCCGGCACGAGGGCGACAACGCGCATGATGGCCTCCGTGCGGACGTGCTGACGATCGGGTGACCAGGCTGACGGTACTCACCCTCCGGCGGGCAGCCAATCCGGGGGCCGATCCGGGGGCGACCGTCGAACCATGAGGGTGCAGTATCGACACACCATGGTCACCTTCGCTGACGCGTGCGAAGCGTCGTTCCCGCAGAAAGGCAACGCCCCGAGATGGACGACCTGATGTCGCAGCGGCCCGACTCGGCCGCGGACCAGATCGTCGTGCCGAGCACGGCGGGCGGGCCGTCACAGCGCGACGACACCGGGGACCTATGGCCCGAGCGGCTTGCGACGGGACTGTGGTTCTTCGCCACGTTCGTCGTGGTGATCACCCTCGTCCCCCCGTGGCACCGCTACTTCGCCCGGGGTGCGGACCTGGTCAGCCTGGTCGCGTTCCCGGTGGTCCCCAACCTGGTGTACGCCGCACTGCTCGCCGCGCTCGCGATCGGGTTCCGCCGGCGCATGAGGGCCGCGTTCTGGCTGGGGCTCATCTGGCTGCTCGTGCTGCCCCAGGCCGGCCGGCTGCTCGACCTGGCGTGGTCGCTCCATGGCGTGCTGCCAGCCATCGGGTTCCTGCTCAACCTCGTCGTCATCGTGCTCGCCTGGCGCACGCGGCG
>JAGQUE010000380.1 GCA_020438665.1 Nocardioidaceae bacterium
CGGGTGCATCTCGTCGGGCACTCCTTGGGCGGCGGGATCTCCCTGCAGTTCGCCTACCAGTTCCCCGAGCTCGTCGAGCGGCTGGTGCTCGTCGCGCCCGGTGGCTTCGGGCCCGAGGTCACCCCGGCCATCCGGCTCGTGACCACGCCTGGCTTCCACCAGGTCGCCGGCCTGCTGACGCTGCCGGGCCTCCGGCACGCCGGCATGCTCGGTCTCCGGGCCCTGGCGCGCACGGGGCTGCCGCACACGCGCGACCTGGGCGAGGTGGCCGCCATCTTCGACGGCATGCGCGACGCGCATGCCCGGGCGGCGCTGCGTCACGTGGCCCGCGCCGTTGTCGACTGGCGCGGCCAGGTCATCACGACCAGCGACCGCGCCTATCTGACCGACGACATCCCGATGTGCGTGATCTGGGGCGAGGATGACGAGGTCATCCCCGCGACCCATGCCGACACGGCCCGGGCGCTCGCGCCGCACGCCACCGTGACGCTGATCCCCAACGCTGGCCACTTCCCCCATCGCGACCACCCGCAGCGCTTCGTCAAGATCCTCAACGACTTCGTGCGCAGCCACCCGGCCGCCCGGTTCGACCGAGAGCAGTGGCGTGCCCATCTGCGCCGGGGCGGGCCGACCCGACTGCGGCACGCCGAGGCCGGGGAGGCCCCGGTCTCGCCGATCGGCCGCGCGAGCACGGCCTGACCTCATGCGGTGGACCGACGTTCGCAGCGTGCTGGACGCCCTCTCGGCGCGAGGGGTCACGTTCTGGGTCGCCGGCGGCTGGGGCGTGGCGGCCCTCGTCGGGCGGCAGACCCGCGAGCACCGTGACCTCGACCTGCTTGTGGACGCCACCGACCTCGACACCTGCCTCGCCGTGCTCGGTGGGTCCGGCTATGTCACCGAGACCGACGCACTGCCGATCCGCCTCGAGCTTGCGGCCGACCCCGGGCGCCGGGTGGATGTCCACCCGCTCGTGTTCGACGCTGCCGGCAACGGGGTGCTAGCAGCCCACGACGGGTCGTCGTCTGACTATCCGGCGGCGGCCTTCACGCTGGGGCACATCCGCGACCGGGACGTGCCGTGCCTGACCGCCGCCCACCAGCGGCTGGTCCACGAGGGCTATCCGCACCGCGAACAGGACCGCCACGACCTGGCGCAGCTGAGCCGGATCGCTCCCTAGCACCCGGCCCGCTTGCGCCAACGATGGCTCAGGCGTCGCCGCCCTCCTGCATCACGCCACGCACGGCGGTCGGGTCGTCGATGCGGTAGTGGGCGAACGCCTTGGCCACCACCTCGGCCGGCACCGCGCCCGCGTCGGCCAGGGCCTGCAGCGCCTGGACGACCACCGACTCGGCGTCGACGTGGAAGAAGCGGCGCGCGGCCGCACGGGTGTCGGCGAAGCCGTAGCCATCGGTGCCCAGGACGCGGTAGTCCCGAGGGACCCACCGCGCGATCTGGAGTGGCACGGCGGCCATGAAGTCCGACACCGCCACGACCGGCCCCGCCACCTCGCCCAGCTTGGTGCTGACGTAGGGGGTGCGATGAGGCTGGTCGGGGTGGAGGAGGTTCCACTCCTCGGCCGCGATGGCGTCACGAGCAAGCTCGTTCCAGGAGGTCACCGACCAGATGTCCGCGGCGACCCCCCACTCGTCGGCAAGCAGCTGCTGTGCCCGCTGGATCCAGGGGAAGCCGACACCGCTGGCCAGCAGCTGGACGCGGGGCGCCTCGTCGGGCAGCCCGGCCGGCGGCACCGCGACGTGGTAGATGCCCTTGAGCAGGCCTTCGACGTCGAGGTCCTCCGGCTCGGCCGGCTGGTCGACGGGCTCGTTGTAGACCGTCAGGTAATAGACGAGGTCTTCTCCGTGGGGGTGGGCGTCGGAGGCGCCGTACATGCGTCGCAGGCCGTCCTGGACGATGTGGGAGACCTCATAGGCCAGCGCCGGGTCGTAGTGGATCACGCCGGGGTTGGTCGCGGCCAACAGCGGGGAGTGGCCGTCCGCGTGCTGCAGACCCTCGCCGGTCAGCGTGGTCCTGCCGGCGGTGGCGCCGATCAGGAAGCCGCGGGCGAGCTGGTCGGTCATCGCCCAGATCGAGTCGCCGGTGCGCTGGAACCCGAACATCGAGTAGAAGATGTAGACCGGGATCATCGGCTCGCCGTGGGTGGCATAGGCCGACCCGGCAGCGGTGGCCGACGCCACGGAGCCCGCCTCGGAGATGCCCTCGTGGAGGAGCTGGCCCTGCGGCGACTCCTTCCAGGCCAGCAGCAGCTTGCGGTCAACCGACTCATAGGTCTGTCCCGCCGGGTTGTAGATCTTGGCGGTCGAGAACATCGAGTCCATGCCGAACGTGCGGAACTCGTCGGGCGCGATCGGCACGATGCGGTGGCCGATCTCCGGGTCCTTCATCAGGTCCTTGAGCAGCCGGACGAACGCCATCGTCGAGGCGACCTTCTGCTTGCCGGAGCCCTTCTTGAGCTCGTCGTAGACGGCGTCGCCGGGGAGCTTGAGCGGGCGCGGGTTGACGCGACGCTCGGGAACGGGGCCACCCAGCTCGCGGCGGCGCTCGCGCAGGTATTCGAGCACGTCGCTCGGCTCGCCCGGGTGATAGAACGGCGCCGAGCCGTCGGCCTCATAGGCGTCGTCGATCGCCTTGTCCGAGATCGGCAGGTGGAGCCGGTCGCGGAACTGCTTGAGGGCGTTGGTGTTGAGCTTCTTCATCTGGTGGGTGGCGTTCTTGGCCTCCAGCGCCTCGATCGTCCACCCCTTGACGGTCTGGGCCAGGATCACCGTCGGCTGGCCGACGTGCTGGGCGGCCGCCTGGAACGCGGCGTACACCTTGCGGTAG
>JAGQUE010000381.1 GCA_020438665.1 Nocardioidaceae bacterium
GTGGTCGTCGAGCCGTCGTCCTGGGCGCCGGCGATCGTGAAGCCGCCGAAGGCGACGGCACCGGCCAGGGCGGCGGCGGCCACGTACTTGGTCAGGTTGCTGCTCATGGTGGGGCTCTCCTCGGGAGGGTCGTGGGTGGGAGTGGCCTCCACCCAAGCGGGCCCGCCTCCCGACCTCCCCCGAGCCACCTCGGAGCTTCCTGGGAATCGCTACCCGCGTCCGGCCCGACCGGTCTCGTAGGCCCAGATGGCGATCTCGACCCGGTTCCGGGCCCCGATCTTGGCCATCAGGGTGGAGAGGTGGGTCTTGGTCGTGCTCATCGAGATGTGGAGCTCTTCGGACACCTCGGCGTTGGTGAGGCCCCGGGCCACGGCGGCCAGGACCTCCTCCTCCCGCTCGGTCAGCGGGTCGACGGGCTGGGCCGCCGGCTCGTCGGAGGGGCCGGCGGCGAACGCCTCCAGCAGCCGAACCGTCACCGACGGGGCGATCAGCGCGTCGCCCGAGGCCGCGGCCCGCACCGCCTGGGCCAGCAGCTCCGGGCCGGCGTCCTTGAGCAGGAACCCGCGGGCGCCCGCGCGCAGGGCGCCATGGACGTACTCGTCGAGGTCGAACGTCGTGATCACGACGACGGCCATCGGCTCGGCCACGTCGGGCCCGGCCAGCCGCCGCGTCACCTCGACGCCGTCGAGGCCCGGCATCCTGATGTCGACGAGGAGCACGTCGGGACGCAGCCGGCGCGCCAGCTCGAGCGCCGCCAGTCCGTCGGGAGCCTGCCCGACCACCTCGATGTCGGGCTGGGCGTCGAGGATCATCGACAGCCCGGTGCGGACCAGGTCCTGGTCGTCGGCCACGAGCACGCGGATGCTCACGCGGTCACCTCCGCCGGCAGCTCCGCCTCGACCGACCAGCCGCCCCCGGGGCGGGGACCGGCCTGGAGCCGCCCGCCGAGCAGCTGGGCCCGCTCGGCCATGCCGATCAGCCCGAAGCCCGGCGACACCGGGCGGGACGGGTCGGGCCGGCCGTCGTCGGCCACCGACAACCTGACGCGGTGCTCGTCCACGACCACCCCGATGTCCACGCGAGTCGCTCCGCGGGCGTGTCGCAGCGCGTTGGTCAGCGACTCCTGGGCGAGGCGATAGACGGCCGCGTCCACCGCGCGCGGCAGCTGGTCGGTGGGTCCTGTCACGCGCACCTCGACGGCCGGCGTGGCGCCGCGCCGGACGAGCGAGGTCAGGTCGTCGATCCCCGGGGTGGGGGCATAGTCCGCCTCGCCCTCGCGGAGCACGCGCACCATGGCGCGCATCTCCTCCAGGGTTCGGCTCGCCTCGGCCTCGATCGCCTGCAGCGCCGTCAGCGCGGCCTCGGGGCGCTGCCCGGCCACGGCCTGGCCCGCCTGGGCCTGGACCGCGATGGCCGAGACGTGGTGGGCGACGGTGTCATGGAGCTCGCGCGCCAGTCCGACACGCTCCTCGCTGCGGATCTCGGCGAGCTGGCGGTCCCAGACGTCGGCCCGGTAGCGGAAGGCCGCACCGGCCGCCGCCACGGCCATGAGCATGACCGAGCCACCGATGATGTCGCTCCATCCGGCGAAGGACGCCGCCATGCCCAGTGCGACGCTCGCGAGCACGAAGACGAGTCCGACGATGATCTCGCGACCCGAGCCCCAGCGGGTCAGGGCGTAGAGCAGCACCACGATGCAACCCATGGTGTAGAGCCCGAGGTCGCCGGAGTCGGTGGCGAGCTGGAGAACCGACAAGACGGCAGCGGTTCCGAACCCGATGAGGGCGCACACCAGCGGGTGGGTCCTGCGCCACAGCAGGACCGGCGCGAGCGCCATCGCGAGGATGGTTACGAAGGGGCGGAACAGCAGCTGCGTGCGGAAGATCCCCTCCAGCACGGCGGCGACCTCCAGGGTGCCGACCAACGCCCAGTCCCGCCATACCCGCCGCGGGGCACCGGCCGGCCGCGGCTCGCGCCACAGCGAACCACCGCGCGGGGACCGCCGGCTCTCGCTCGTCACGGGACCAGCCTAGGGACAAGGACGCCTGCGTGGATCAGCCGGAAGAACGAGCCGGCCCCCCTCCCGAGGCGGACCCAGGTCGGGCCTCCACGCCGATCCGCCAGGAGTGATCGAGGCGCGACGGTGAGGTGACCGAGCAGACCGCCCGGCACCCTCACTCCCGGAGACTCACATGTCATCCCTGCTCTACCGCTGGGGCCGCTGGTCGGCCCGCCGCCCCTGGATCGCGATCGGCCTGTGGCTGGTCCTCGCCGTGGCCGTCACCACCGCCGGCGCGACCGTCGGTCACCCTCTCGACGACTCCATGTCCTCCCCCGGCAGTGACTCCCAGGCCGCCAACGAGCTGCTGGCGAGCACCGACTCGGGGGCGGGCGGCCTCACGTCGTACGTCGTCGCGACGCCCCGTGAGCCCGGCACCACCTTCTTCGCCTCTCCCGCGGCCGTCACCGAGCTCGGGCGGCTGGAGCGGTCGCTCGTCGGACTGCGTGACCTCCAAGGCGCCAGCGACCCGGCCGGGGTGCTGAGCCAGGACCAGCAGGCAGCCGTGGACGCCCAGATGGTGAGCCCCGACGGGCGGGTGGCGCTGATCCGCCTGCAGTACCCGCCGATCGAGCACACCGACGTCCGGGCGCTGACGGCGCTCGACAGCGCGCTCGACCAGGCCCGCAACGGCTCCTCGCTGCGGATCGAAGCGGGCGGCGACCTCTACTTCACCTTCGCCTCGCCGCCGACATCGGTCTATGAGGCCCTCGGCGTCGTCGTCGCCCTCGTGATCCTGTTCGTGGCCTTCGGATCGCTCGTCGCGGCCGGGCTGCCTCTGGTGATCGGCCTCTTCGGGCTGCTGGTCGGCACGAGCTCGCTGTCGCTGGCGGCGTACGTCGTCGACATCCCCGTCTGGGCGACCGTGATGGCCTCGATGGTGGGCCTCGGCGCGGGCATCGACTATGCACTGTTCCTCGTCACCCGGCACCGCGAACACCTGGCCATCGGCCTGACGGTGCCCGAGTCCATCGGGCGTGCGGTCGCCACCGCCGGGCAGTCGGTCATCTTCGCCGGCGGCACCGTGGTCATCGCCATCCTCGGGCTGGCGTTCGCCGGTCTGCCGTTCATCGCCGCCGGCGGGATCGGGATGGCCATCGTGGTCCTCGTCATGGTGGCCGCGGCGATCACGCTGCTGCCCGCCCTGCTCGGCCTCGCCGGGCAGCGCATCAACGCCCGTCACCGGTGGCTGGGCCGGCGCACCCACGACAGCGCGACCAAGCGCTGGGCGCGGTGGGGCGCCCACGTCACCAGGCACCCCCTCCCCTACCTGCTCGGCGGTGCCGCCCTCCTCCTGGCCCTGGCCGCCCCGGCGACCGCGCTGCGGCTGGGCATGCCCGACGAGGGCAGCCTCCCCGAGGCGCGGACCGAACGACAGGCCTATGACCTGATCGCCGCCGGCTTCGGCCCCGGCGCCATCAGCCCCATGGTCATCGCCATCGACACCGCTGGCGACGGCGGCGCCGAGGCCCGGGTGACCCAGGCCCTCTCCGACGACCCGGGGATCGTGTCCGCCCAGACCCTGCCCCAGCCGAGCGCCTCCGACATAGCGGTCGTGCTCGCCCAGGCGAGCAGCACCCCCCAGTCGGCGACCACTCGGGACACCCTGGAGCGGCTCCGTTCCGACGCACTCCCGACGGCCCTGGGTGACAGCCCGGCGACCGCGCACGTCGGCGGCTACACCGCCGTCATGACGGACATGAGTCAGCGGGTCCAGGACCGGCTCCCGATCTTCATCTCCGCAGTGGTCCTGCTCTCGTTCCTGCTGCTCGTGGTCGTCTTCCGGTCCATCGCCGTCCCCGTCAAGGCAGCGCTGCTCAACCTGCTCAGCGTCAGCGCGGCGTACGGCGTCCTCGTGATGGTCTTCCAGTGGGGCTGGGCCAAGGATCTGATCGGGCTGGAGTCGACGGTGCCGATCATCTCGTTCATCCCGATGTTCATGTTCGCCATCCTGTTCGGGCTCTCCATGGACTACGAGGTGTTCCTGCTGTCGCGGATCCGCGAGGAGTGGCGGCGCACGGGCGACACCGACCACGCGATCGCTCACGGCATCGGCGTCACGGCGCGGACGATCTCGGCAGGCGCCGCGATCATGGTGGCGGTGTTCATGGGGTTCGCCTCCGGCAGTGACCCGTCGATCAAGATGCTCGGCCTCGGGCTGGCCACGGCGGTCCTGCTGGACGCCACGGTCGTCCGGCTGGTGCTGGTCCCCGCCACGATGACCCTGTTGGGTCGGCTGAACTGGTGGCTGCCCGCATGGCTGGACAAGATGCTGCCGTCGTTCGACGTGGACACGCACGAACCGGTCGCGAAGAGACTCCTGCCCGAACCTGTCGAGAACCTCGACCCGGCGGCGACGAACGGGTGATCTTGCCCCGACACCGAAGCAGCACTCCCATGAAGTGCGTCCTGATAGTTCGAGGCATGACCCCACGACCACGGACCGGCTCCTCGCGCAGACTCTGCGCGAGGAGCCCGGGCCGCTGCTGACCAGGCTCCACCGGCGCTGACCGAAGGATCGTGAGCGGGCCGGCGGTGCGGGCCCCGGTCGGCTCGGGCCGGCTCAGGCCGTGGCGTCGAGTCGCCGCCGCTGATCGTCGCTCAGCGAGAGGTCGGCGGCCGCCACCGAGGCGCGGATCGTCTCGGGGCGGCTGGACCCCGGGATCGGCAGCACGTGTGGTGACTTCGCGAGCATCCAGGCCAACGTCACCTGCTGCGGTGTCGCACCCACCTCGTCGGCGACCTCCTGGAAGACCGCGAACCGGCTGCCGAGCTCTGCGGCACTCTTGATCCCGCCGAGCGGACTCCACGGCAGGAACGCGATGCCGAGCTCGTCGCACAGCTGCAGCTCGGGCTCGCTGGAGCGGAACGACGGCGAGAACTGGTTCTGTACCGCCACGAGCCGGCCGCCGAGGATCTGGTTGGCCTCCCGGATCTGGTCGGGGTTGGCGTTGGAGATGCCGGCCATCCGGATCTTGCCGGCGTCGAGCAGGCCGGCGATGGCGCCGACCGACTCGGCATAGGGCACGCTCGGGTCGGGCCGGTGGAACTGATAGAGCCCGATCGCGTCGACGCCGAGCCGCTTCAGGGAGGCATCACAGGCCTCGACCAGGTGCTCGGGGCTGCCGTCGACGGTCCAGCTGCCGTCGCCGGGGCGCAGGTGGCCGCCCTTGGTGGCGACGAGGACGTCGGCGGTGCTGCCGCCGTACGACGCCAGGGCCCGTGCGATGAGCGACTCGTTGTGGCCGACCTCCTCGGCACCGATGTGATAGGCGTCGGCCGTGTCGATCAGGGTCACGCCGGCGTCCAGGGCGGCATGGATGGTGGCGATGGACCTCTCGTCTCCGGGCCGGCCCTCGATCGACATCGGCATGCCGCCGAGACCGATCGCGCTCACCATCACGTCGCCGAGCTGACGCTGCTGCATGGAGTCTCCTTCGGGGTTGCGGTTCGGGTTCGCCGCCTGGGACGGCTCACCTTCTCGTCTACTCCCCCAAGTGCCCCAAACCAAGGCGACGAACCGTGGTGTCGGGCTCAGTCGTGAAGCAGGGTCTCGCCGGGTCGGGGGAACGGCCGCACGACCATCGGCTGGATCGAGAGACCGTCCGCGCGCAGGTCGGCGACGCGGATGACCGGCCGGACCGCCTCGAGGATCCGGCCGTGGCCGAGGTAGATCGCCATGTGGGTGATCGGGGAGCCGAAGAAGACGAGATCGCCTCGGCGACGCTCACCCAGGGGGACGTGCGGCAGGTCGGACTCATAGATGAAGTGAGTGGTGCGGAAGTCCGCACCCACATGGAGATTGGTGTCCAGCCCGGGGACGACCCGGCCGCCCGCATAGACCGCCTGGAGCGCGAGGCCGGAGCAGTCGAAGCCCATCGGCCCGGCGCCGCCCCAGATGTAGGGCAGCCCGATCTGCTCCTCGGCATAGGCGATCATCGCCTCGATCCGCTGCTGCGCCGACGCCTCGAGCGGGACCGTGGGCTGGGCGACGTACTGGTCGACGCAGTAGGACTGATCGATCGGCAGCGCCGCCCAGGTCAGTGGCCCGACCACGCCGTCGACCTCGAGGTCGTGCGAGGCCTGGAACGCCCGCACCGCGGCCTCCGTCGTGGGGTCGTAGCGCTCCTTATGCCCGACGATGCCCAGCGCCTGCTGGACCAGATAGACCTTCACGCCGACGATGGCCGCCGTCGCGGGCAGGCAACGCGGCGGTGGGGGGACCGCGGTGACGTAGCTGGGCGCCCCCGCCGGCACCGGCGCCTGGTGATGGCGCCGCGGCGGGTGCGCGCGTCCGGACGAGTTCGACGAGTCGGCTGAGTGGGGCGGGTCGGGTGGGCCAACGGGCGCAGCAGCGCATCCGGTGCTCAGGAGGACGACGCCGACGGCCGCGGCGAAGAGGCGCTGGCGGGCTCGGTTCACATCGGTGAGATGTCCGAGAAGCGCAACGGGTTGTGGCGAGCGATCGCATCAGCTCTCACGGTCTAGCCGGCCCGCAGCGGGCGACGATCAGCGCGCACGTCGCCGCAGGAGGCTCGTGCGCAGCCGGTGGAGGCGAGGCATCAGGCCATAGATGACGATCGGCACCGCGATGGTCGCCAGGACGAACGTGCGCAGGACAGGTCCCAGCTGGGACAGCCAGCCGCCGAGGGTCAGGTTGAGCACGGTGAGGGTCGGGAAGACCGCGATCCAGATCATCAGCGCGAGCTGGTGCTTGCTGGGCGGTGCGATGGGGGATGTGGTGGACATGGCGATGCTCCTCAGGGGTGGGTGGTGACCGCGGTCGAGATGTCTTCCTCGACGAGGTCGTTGTTGATGTCGATGGCGGCCGCGGACCCTTCGCCCGCGGCGGTGATCACCTGGGCCCGCGGGTTGACCGCGTTGCCGGCGGCCCAGACGCCGGGCACGCTGGTCCGGCCGGTGACCCCGGCGGCGACCCAGCCGTTGTCGTGGGTGGCGCACCCGAGACCGGTCAGCAGGTCGTCGTGCGGGACGAAGCCGGGACGAACGAACACCGCCGTCCGTCGGACGATCTCCCCCGACGCCAGCTCGATGCCGGTCAGGACGTCGTCCTCGACGAGCAGGCGCGCGACCGGGCCCTCGACCACGCCGATGCTGCGGGCCATCAGCCGGGCACGCTGCTCGTCGTCGAGCAGCGCTCCGTCGGTGAAGAGAACGACATCGCCCGACCACTGCCGGACCAGGTGGGCGTGGGCCATGGCCTCGGGGCTCCCACCGAGGACGCCGAGGGGCTGGTCGCGCACCTCGTAGCCGTGGCAGTAGGGGCAGTGCAACAGGTCGCGCCCCCACCGCTCGCGCACTCCCGGGACCTCCGGGAGCTCATCGCGCAGCCCGGTGGTCACCAGCACCCGCCTGGCGGGCAGGGTCGAGCCATCCGCGAGGCTCACCTCGAAGGCGGGGCGATCGTCCTCAGTGGCGGGAGGCAGCGGCCCGATCGACGTGACCGTTCCCGCGATGAGCTGACCGCCGTACCCGATGACCTCCTCGCGCCCGGCCGCCAGCAGCTCGGTGGGAGGAAGCCCGTCGGAGCCCAGGAAACCCTGCATGTGCGCTGCCGGCGCGTTGCGGGGCTGCCCGGAGTCGACCACGGCGACCCGACGGCGGGCCCGGGTGAGCACGAGTGCGGCGGACAGGCCCGCGGCGCCTCCGCCGATGATGACGACGTCGTAGCTGTTCATAGGAGGAGAGTCGCCGCCGCTCAGGCCGCGGGCAACGGTTGTTGCGGTTTCCGGGAATCCCGGGTCCAATGACCGCGTGCCAGCCTTCCCGCAGCAACAGCAGGCCATCGCGGCAGCGCTGGACCAGGTGGGGCCACGCCTACGGCGGGTGCGCGAACAGCGTGGGGTCACCCTGACCGACGCGGCGCAGCAGACGGGGATCTCCAAGAGCACCCTGTCCCGGCTCGAGACCGGGCAGCGCCGACCAAGCCTGGACCTGCTGTTGCCGCTGGCGCACGCCTATCGCGTCCCCCTCGACGACCTGGTCGGCGCCCCGGAGGTCGGTGACCCTCGGATCAGACTCAAGCCACGTCGGGTCAACGGTCGCACGGTGCTCCCGCTGACCCGACCGGGCGGCATCCAGGCGTGGAAGATCGTGGTCCCGACGACCCAGTCCACACCGCGGCCCCGCACCCACGACGGGTTCGAGTGGCTCTATGTGCTGTCGGGCCGGATGCGGCTGATCCTCGGCGACCGCGACCTCGTGCTGGGCGTCGGCGAGGCGGCCGAGTTCGACACCCAGGTCCCGCATTGGTTCGGTAGCACCGGCGAGGGCCCCGCCGAGGTCCTGAGTGTCTTCGGCAGACCCGGCGAGCGCATGCTCGTTCGAGCGTCCGACCAGCCGGACGCCGGTGAGCACGCCGACCCTCACGTGCCCTGATCGCACGCCCCACAACGCTCGACCACCTGCTCCTGTGCCGACGATGCCGTGATCACCGTCTTGCCGCTCGGCACGGCCGCTGGCCCTACGCTGACCGCATGCCGCTCCTGGGGACCAAGCTGCGCGTGCCGGCGCCCCGTCGGCAGCTGGTGTCCCGGGCCCGGCTCGTGGACAGGCTGCGTGTCGAGCCCGCGGCGATGCCGCGCCTCGTGCTGGTCTGCGCGCCGGCCGGGTGCGGCAAGACCACGGTGTTGTCGCAGTGGCTGGCGCCGTACGTCGCCGACCCGGCCGCCGACCCGGGCGGCGACGCGGCGGTGACCGGGCTACGGGTGGCCTGGCTGTCCCTGGACGAGCGCGACGCGGACCTGCAGGAGTTCCTGACCCACGTCATCGCGGCCGTGCGAACGACCGGTCCCGACCTGGGCGCCGACGCCCTGGCGCGGTTGGAGGCCAACCGGCCCGTCAACGAGGTGCTGGTGAGCCTCGTCAACGACCTGGAGACGTCGGCCCAGCCCACCGTCCTCGCGCTCGACGACTACCACGTGGCCGACTCGCCGGAGGTGCACGAGGCGGTGACGTTCCTGCTCGACAACCTGCCGCCGCAGGTGAGCCTCGCGATGACGACGCGGGCGGACCCACCGCTGCCGCTGGCGCGGTTGCGGGCCCGCGGAGAGCTGCTCGAGCTGCGGGGAGCCGACCTTCGCTTCACGGTGGCGGAGGCCGACGCCTTCCTCAACGACGTGATGGGGCTTCGGCTCGAGCATGACCAGGTCGCCGCCCTCGAAGCGCGCACCGAGGGCTGGGTGGCCGGGCTCCAGCTCGCCGCGCTGTCGGCACGCGGCCACGCGGACCGTGACGACGTGGGCGACTTCCTCGACGCCTTCACGGGCAGTCACCGCTTCGTCCTGGACTACCTCGTCGACGAGGTGCTGCACAGCCAGCCACCCGAGGTCCGGCAGTTCCTGCTCGACACCTCGGTGCTGGCGCAGCTGTCGGGCCCGCTCTGCGACGCCCTCACCGGCGGCCACGACGGCGCCCGGATGCTGGAGTCGCTCGAACGGGCGAACCTCTTCCTGGTGCCCCTGGACGACCACCGGGAGTGGTACCGCTACCACCACCTGTTCGCTGCCTCCCTCCGAGCCCAGCTGGCGGCAGGCTCGCCCGAGCGGGTGCGTGGCCTGCAGGCGGCCGCCGCGCGCTGGTACGCCGCCGAGGGCACCCTGGACGAGGCGGTCCCCCATGCGCTCGCCGGCGACGACGAGGAGCTCGCCGCCGATCTCGTCGAGCTCGCGCTCCCGGGCCTGCGTCAGCACCGTCGCGACCGCCGGTTGCGCGACTGGGTGCAGGCCGTCCCCGAGGACGTCGTGGGACGACGCCCCGTCCTCGCGGTCGCGTTCGCCTGGACCCGGCTGCTGGCCGGCGACCTCGACGGGCTGGCCCCCTGGCTGGCCGCGGCGCAGACCAGGCTGGACGGCTACTCCGACGGGATCACCGGACGGTTGGGCGCGCGTGCGGCGGCGGCGCTCGCCGAGGCCGTGGACCAGCACCTCGACGAGCTGCTCGGCCTCCCGGCCTGGATCGAGGTCTATCGCGCCTCGGTCGCCCAGGCGCGCGCCGACCTCTCCGGGACCGCGCGCCACGCAGGGCTGGCCCGGTCGCTCGCGCGACCAGACGACCACGTGGTCCGGGGCGCCGCGGATGGCTTCCTCGGGCTTGCCGCCTGGGGCGCCGGAGACCTGGTCGAGGCCGTGGACACGTTCTCCGACGCTGCCCGATCACTCCATCTGGCCGGCAACCTCACCGACGAGGTCGGGATGAGCGTCGTCCTCGCTGCGATGTGGCAGGGCCGGGGCCGACCCGACGAGGCACGACGTGTGTGCGAGCAGGCCCTGGCGCAGGTGCGGGGACTCTCCGGCCCGGTCCTCTCGACGACCGGCGACGTGCATGTCGCCCTCGCGGACACCCTTCGTGAGAGTGGTGACCTCGTGGCGGCCGCCGCGCACCTGGAGACGGCCCGCTCGCTGGGCGACCAGGCCTCCCTTATGGAGAACCGCCACCGCTGGTCGGCCGTGGCCGCCGGGGTCGCCCGGGCACGCGGCGACCTGGAGGCGGCCGTGGCCCTGCTGGATCGCGCCGAGGCGGACTATCTCCCGGGGTTCTTCCCCGACCTACGCCCCGTCGCGGCGCAGCGGGCCCGCGTGTGGATCGCGCAGGGCAGGCTGGCCGACGCCGCCGCCTGGGCCGACCGGCACCACCTCGGCGCCAACGCCGAGGCGGCCTATCTCGCGGAGTTCGAGCAGCTCACGCTGGCCCGGCTGATGGTCGAGCAGGCTCGTGCCGGCGACCGTCACCGCGCCGCGGACGCCATCGGCCTGCTCGACCGCGTCCTCGCCGACGCTCGGGCGAAGGGCCGGGACGGCAGCGTCGTGGAGGCGCTCGCCGTCCGGGCCCTCGCCCACTCGGCGTCCGGCGACCTCGAGTCCGCGGTGGCGGACCTCGCCGCCTCGCTCGTGCTCGGTGTCCCGCCCGGCTTCAGGCGGGTCTTCCTCGACGAGGGCGCTCCGATGACCGAGCTGCTGCGGGTGGTGGCGGGGCGCACCGACGACACGGGCCGCCAGCAGGCCGCCGTCCTCCTCGAGGAGCCCGCAGATCAGGGGCCGGTGCCCGCCGCGGTCGTCGCCGCGGCGCCCGCCGAGCCGCTGAGCGAGCGCGAGCTCGACGTGCTGAGGCTGCTCGCCACCGACCTCACCGGCCCCGAGATCGCCCGCACGCTGTTCGTGTCGGTGAACACCCTGCGCACCCACACCAAGCACATCTTCACCAAGCTCGAGGTCAACACCCGGCGGTCCGCCGTACGTCGGGCGAGCGAGCTCGGCCTGCTCTGAGTTCGCCCACCGACACCGATCACCCAGCCGCTCACATCATGTGGTGATGTGCGGTCACCACGTCCGTTCCTAGGTTCTGGTCATCCCCCGGGCGCACCGCCCGGGACCCGAACCGAGGAGCCCCCATGACCATCACCCCCACCGGCCTCATCCGGGCCGCCGGCCTCGCCGCCGTCGGCGCCGGAGCGATCTTCATCGGCGTCCAGATCGGGCACCCGCACATGGATGCCAGCACCATCGACTCGACCCAAGTCATCGTCCGCGACAGCCTCAAGGTGCTCATGGCAGCACTCGCGCTGGCTGGGATCACCGGCATGTACGCCCGCCAGGTCCGACAGACCGGCGTGCTGGGTCTGGTCGGCTACCTGCTGTTCAGCGTCGGCTACCTGCTCATCTTGGGGACCGTGTTCGCGGCTGCGTTCGTGCTCCCGACGATCGCGGCCACCGACCCGACCTACGTCGACGCCGTGACCAAGGCCTCCAACACGGGAGCGTCCGTCGAGGGCATCGGCCTGATGGCGGACGTGCTCAAGGCGCAAGGTGCCGCCTACCTCATCGGTGGCCTGCTCTTCGGCGTCGCGCTCTTCCGGGCCCGCGTGCTTCCCCGCTGGGCATCCCTGCTGCTCGCCGTCGGCGGACTCGTCAGCGCCGCCCTGACCTTCATGCCGGACGCCTTCCACCGCGTGCTCGCGCTCCCCAACGGCGTCGCCCTGATCGCCCTGGGGTGGGCGCTCTGGCGGAGCTACCCCAGCACCCGCTCGACCGACACCTCGCCCACCACCGTGGTCGAGCCTGCCGACCAGGTCGCCTCGCGATGACCACCACGTCCACCAGCCGGCCGGCCGGGCAGCGCACCCAGCGCTCCTGGCCGGTCCCGGCCGGCCTCATCCTGCTGTCCGCCATCCCGCTCACCGCCGGGGTTCTCCGAACCGTCGAACGGGCCGGCGGACCGGCCGTGCTGCCTCCCGACGACCGGTTCAGCAGCTTCCCGGTCGCGCTGTTCGTCCACGTCCTCGGATCCGCACTGTTCGCCCTGGTCGGCGCCTTCCAGTTCGTGCCCGGCCTGCGCCGCCACCACCTGACCTGGCACCGACGCGCGGGGCGTGTGCTCGTGGGTGCCGGGCTGCTGGTGGCGGTGTCCGCCGTCTGGATCACCCTGACCTACCCCGGACAGCCGGGAACCGGGCAGGTGCTCTACCTGGTCCGTCTCGTGGTCGGGCCGGCCATGGCCGCGTTGGTCACCCTCGGTCTCGTGGCGATCCGGCGCCGCGACATCCCGGCTCACCGGGCCTGGATGATCCGCGCCTACGCACTCGGGCTCGGCGCGGGGACGCAGGTGTTCACCGAGGGCTTCGGTGAAGCGATCTTCGGCACCGGGATCGTGATCGGTGACGTGCTGAAGGTGGCGGGCTGGGTGATCAACCTGGCTGTCGCCGAGTGGGTCATCAGACGCCCGAGCCGCACGCCAGGTCGTAGGCCCGTCCTGATGGGGAGGCGTGTGTCATGACCGCGGACCCGACCGCCTACGCCCTGCGCGTGCGCGGCCACCTCGACGACCACTGGGTCGGCTGGCTCGGCGACGTCACCGTCACCGCCCACGAGGACGGCACCTCCACGATCGCCGCGTCGCTCGCCGACCAGGCCGAGCTGCACGGGCTCCTCGCCAAGGTGCGCGACCTGGGCATCACGCTCATCGCCGTCAGCTCGGAAACACCCGCCATCGACATCCAGTCGGCCTCGCCCACGTCCCCCGGAAGGAGCACCACGTGACCACCATCGCCCCACCCCGCACTGGTGGATCCACGTGTCGCCGGACGTCCTCGGCGTCGGTCGCCCCGGCAGCCAGGTGCTATGACGTCCCGCGGGGCCCCCGGCGACCCGGAACGGCGACGAGGGCCGACCCGGGTGGGTCGGCCCTCGTGGCGCGGGTGGTGCGGGGGCGGTCAGCTGCAGCCGCTGGTGGCGCCGCAGCCCTCGCAGACATAGCAGGAGCCGGCGGGGCGCATCTTGGTGCCGCAGGTGAAGCAGAGCGGGCTGTCGACGGCCTGGCCGGTCAGCTTCTCCATCAGCTCCGCGGAGGTGTGGGCCTCCGAGGTGTCGACGACCAGGGTGGCCTCGGCGACGTCGGTCGCGTCGTCGTCCTCGTCGGCCACGACCTCGATGATCTCCGGAGCGGAGTCGTGGTGGTCGGCCTTGAGGGCCTCGGCCTCGCTGACCTCGAGGGGCTCATAGGAGCCGGTCTCGAGGTAGCGCTGCCGCTCCTCGGCGGAGTAGATGCCGAGCATGCCGCGCTCGTCGAAGGACATGTAGTCCAGCGCCAGGCGCCGGAAGATGTAGTCCATGATCGACTGCGCCATCCGCACGTCGGGGTCGTCGGTCAGGCCGGCCGGCTCGAAGCGCAGGTTGGTGAACTTGGAGACATAGGTCTCCAGCGGCACGCCGTACTGGAGGCCGATCGAGACGGCGATCGAGAACGCGTCCATCACGCCGGCCAGGGTCGAGCCCTGCTTGCCGAGCTTGAGGAAGACCTCGCCGAGCTCGCCGTCGTCGTGGGCACCGGAGGTCATGTAGCCCTCGGCGCCGCCGACGGTGAACGACGTGGTGCGCGAGGCCCGCGACTTGGGCAGCCGACGACGGGTCGGGCGATAGACGATCTTCTCCACCGTCTTGGTCTCGGTCTCGGCGACCGGCTCCTCGACCTCGGCCTTCTTGGCCTTGGCGTCGGCCAGCGGCTGGCCCACCTTGCAGTTGTCGCGATAGATCGCGGTGGCCTTGAGGCCCAGCTTCCACGACTGGAGGTAGACGTCCTTGATGTCCTCGACCGTCGCCGACTCCGGCAGGTTGACGGTCTTGGAGATCGCACCGGACAGGAACGGCTGGGTGGCCGCCATCATCCGGACGTGACCCATCGGGGACAGCGACCGCAGGCCCATCGCGGTGTCGAAGACCTCGTAGTGCTCGATGTTCAGGCCCGGGGCGTCGATGACGTGACCCTTGTCA
>JAGQUE010000382.1 GCA_020438665.1 Nocardioidaceae bacterium
AGTTGTGGTTGCCGAGCTGGTGGCCGGGGTCGAGCACGATGACCCGGCCCGCCAGCGGCGGAGCCGTGTCGGGCGAGACCTGCTCGGTCGCCACGCGCGTCGGCGCCTCGGGCGAGCGGGTCGGCCCGGCCACCGCGGCCGCCGGCAGCCCCAGCACCCCGGCCGTGGTGATCACCGCGGTCGCGAGCACCGTCGCCCGCCGGGAGCGCGTCATTCGTAGCCCAGGACTTCCTTGCGCCGGTCGCCCCAGGCCAGCGCGGAGGCGATCGCCTCGTCGAGGGTGAGCTCGGCGCTCCAGCCGAGCAGCTCGTGGGACTTGTCGACGTTGGCGAAGGCGCCGGGGGCGTCGCCGGGGCGCGGCGGCGCCTCCGCCAGGGGCACCGCGGCACCCCAGACCCGCTCGAACGCGGCGATCAGCTCGCGCACGGTGACACCGCTGCCGGTGCCGATGTTGATGACCACGCTGGGCTCGCCGGCCGAGCCGATGACGTCGTCGAAGCGCTCGACGGCGCGCACGTGGGCGCGGGCGAGGTCCCACACGTGGATGTAGTCGCGGATGCCCGTGCCGTCGCGGGTCGGGTGACCCGTCCCGGTGATGGTGAAGCTGTCCTTGAGCCCCCGCGCGGCCATGACGAGCTGACCGAGCACGTGGGAGGGCTCCTTGGCATAGATGCCGGACTCCAGGTCGGGATCGGAGCCGATGGGGTTGAAGTAGCGCAGGATGATCGCGCGCAGGTCGGTCGCGGCCGACATGTCCTGGAGGATCTCCTCCATCATCCGCTTGGTGCGGGCATAGGGCGAGGTGGGCGCGAGCGGGTCGGCCTCGATCACCTCGAAGTCGGCCTTCATCGCATAGAGCGAGGCCGACGAGGAGAACAGCACCCGCGGCTTGCCCAGCCCGACGAGCTCGTCGAAGAGCTCCAACGACTTGGCGACGTTGTCGCGGTAGTACTCGTAGGGCAGCTCGACCGACTCGGGCACGATGATGCGAGCGGCCATGTGGATGGTCGCGTCGATGTCGGGGTGCTCCTCGACGACACGACGCAGCAGCGCGCGGTCCGCGATGTCGCCCTCATAGAAGATCCGGTCCTTCACGAACGCCAGCGGCCCGGTGAGCAGCGAGTCCAGGATCACCGGGATATGGCCGGCCTCCTCGAGCGCCTTGGCCGTGATCGAGCCGATGTAACCGGCGCCGCCGGTGACGAGAACCTTCATGGCAGCCAGGCTATCCGGGACCCCACCCGCGGGGGCCAATCCGCGGATACTGCGACAATCGCCCCATGCCCACCGCGCTGATCACCGGCATCACCGGCCAGGACGGGCTCTATCTGGCCGAGCTGTTGCTGGCCAAGGGATATGACGTCCACGGCGTGATCCGGGGCCAGAACAACCCCAAGCGCGACCTCGTGGAGGCCCTGCTGCCTGAGGTGACGCTCCACAACGGCGACCTCACCGACATGAGCAGTCTGCTCCGGGCGCTGCGCGACTCCGATCCCGACGAGGTCTACAACCTGGGGGCGGTGTCGTTCGTGGCCTACTCCTGGGAGAACGCCGCACTCACCACCGACGTCACCGCCAAAGGAGTGCTGACGCTGCTGGAGGCCCTCCGGCTCCACTGCGGTGACGACCTGCGCCGGGTGAGGTTCTATCAGGCGTCGAGCTCGGAGATGTTCGG
>JAGQUE010000029.1 GCA_020438665.1 Nocardioidaceae bacterium
CTTGCCGGTGCCGCCCTTGCCGGTGGCGAAGACGATCACTCGTGACAGTTCGCTCATGCAGGCGATTCTGGACCGTCGCCCGCTATGGAAGCGTTACGACACGCGTACGGGGACCATAAATCTATCCTAGCGGCCACATAGCGGAACCACTACCGGCCCCGCTATCCCCCCGCTAGGGCCCTCGTACGGTTCCCGTACCGGGCCGCGTAGTGGCTCCGGTACGCGCCACCTACTTGGGTCGGTATCGGCTCCGGTAACGGCAGGTTTAGCGTGCCGGTACGTCGCCGTTATGTGCCCGGTACCGGGCCCGTAACAGCGCGGTAGGGGTGGGGTGCCGGGGGTCGTAACGGCCGGCTACCGGTGCCGGTACCGGAGTGAGTAACGGGGCGGTTGCCGGATGCTTCACGAGGAAACCAAGTGGAGGGTCCTGCGTGCCGGGGATACCGTCAGGGCTTGGGAAACGGCATTCTGACGGGTTTTCAGGGGCTGGGCGGGGGAGGAGGGCGTCTGCTGGGCAGTTGAGGCTTCTGCGCCCGCTTGTCTGATGTGGTGATCAGCCTGCCTCACGGACGCTGTTGGCGGGTGGCACGGGCAGGGCGAGCTGCCGTTCGAGGAACAGCTGGTCTCGTTCGGCACTGGTGTCGGGCCACAGAGGGGTGTCGTCGGAGACCACCGGGCCGGGGGAGGGGAGGCCGAACGTCGAGCGGTGGCGTGCCCAGGTGGCGACGGCGAGGCCGCGTTCTTCGTTGCTCATGGCGCGGAATCTCTTCCGCCTCTCCAGAGAGCGGTGGAGGAACTCGTCAGGGGAGAGGCTGTTGAGCCATGCCTGATGGTGCTGGAGTTCGTCGATGCCGGCTTTGATGCGGGAAGTTGCGAGTCTGGCCTTGACCTGTGCTTGTTTGGTGATGGAGAGCTCGTCGAACTTGCTGCTCCAGAGCTGGCGGCGGGCCTCGCGCTCTGCTGGTGGCAGACTCGCCCACCAGGCCTTCTCCTTGGCCTTCTGGGCCTTCAGTGCGCGAGCGCGCTGGGCAGTCCATCTCGAGGCCGCACCCTCACGGTAGGCAGCGCGCTCGGCTTCGACCTGATCGGCTAGGACGGCGTAGGCGGCCTGAGCGCGTTGTTCAACGCGAACCGAGCGGGGTGACGTGCCGGCGTACCACCGTCCGTTCTCGTCGACTCTGGCGAGGCCGGCGTGGGCGAGGGCGATAGCTGCCTTCTTTGCAGCTGCCAGGTGGCTGCGGGTGGGGGTGAAGTCTTGGTGGTCGACCAGGCCTGCCTTCACAGCTAGTTCTTCAAGGGTCAGTTGCGCGTCGGAGGCCAGCAGGGTGCGCCAGAGCCCGTGGGCGGCGCGGGGGAGGGTGGCCCAGAGGCCGCGCGGGGCCGGGGGTGTGTGAAATCTGAGTGGGGGGATTTCGCTGCAGCCATCTGCCGGCGCGATCTCGAACTCGAAACTCGTTGAGTCGCGCTCGAGGTAGGACAGGCAGTCGGTGTGCAGGGTCCCGACGGTTCCGTTCATGAGCCTGAGGGCAGCCCGGATGGTCTTGCGGTCGGCGATTCCGGTGCTCTTGACCAGGTCCCGTTCGGGGCAGGGGACCCGCAGGGATCCGGCGGTGAGCATCCGGTCGAGGACGTGGTGGCCGACCAGGAGCAGCGAGGGGCGCGAGCGTGGTGTCTGGGTCCACATCAGGTCGCCCAGCAGTTGTCGGGCTGCCTCGACAGCGGTAGCGACCTCTTCGGCCGCCGGTGTCACGGTCTGGCGTGCCGTGGTAGGGGAGAAGGCTTCCGCGCCTTCGACGGACGGGTTCCACACGTAGGTGGTCCACCAGTCACGGCCGCGGGAGCGTGCCTTGACCATGGCGGTGGGGTGGGCTTCGCGGATCAGCTGCCAGGCGATGTCGGGGTTTCCGATGGCCCAGACGAGTTCTCGGGTCAGGCCGAGTTCAGGTAGCGACTGGGTGCCGTCGACGGGTCGGTAGGCGCCGAGTGCTGCAGTGTCGCCGGTGAGCAGGCAGCGACGCCACTGGGGCGCGAGCTGGCGCTTGTGACGCTGCAGGGTCAGGGCGCCGACGTCGGTGGGTGTGGCCGGCCGGTGTTTCGCCGGCGCCTTCTTCCGCGGACGTCCGAAGACCAGTTCGGGGGCGTCGGGGAAGACCTTCTTGAGGCGGCGCAGGGCGTCACGCAGGTCGCCGTGCGGCTGGGTGCTGACGCCCGAGCGGTGCGGGGAGGACAGCGGGCGCACCGGGGTGCGGGCGTTCAGGTCGTTGTGGGTCAGGCCGAGCTCGTCGCGTTTGGCGAGGACGAAGGCCTTGACCTCCTCGCAGCGCGGGCCGGGGGCGGTGAAGACGTGGAAGCGTCCGTCGGCTCCACCCGAGGGGCGTACGAGGTGCCAGATGTCGTTGCGGTGCAGCCAGTCGACGATCTCGTCGCGGATGAGGTAGCCGAACGGACCACGCTGGTCGATGTCGATCGCGAGTGCCCCGTCGCGCAGGCGGCCAAAGAACGCGGTGACCTTGCCCTTGCCGAGGAGTTCGATTCCGGCCTCGAGGGAGGGGATCGCGATGGGCAGAGTCTCGTTGCTCGCCGCGCCCAGGGCGTGCCATTCAGTGGGGGAGAAGAGCCACTCGTCCAGGGCCGTCAAGGCAGCGTTCAGCGCAGCGTGGCGCGAACCACGCGACACGGCAGAAAAGACGACCTGATCTTCCGGCTCGGGGGAGCCGGGCGCTGCTAAGGTGGGTAGCACGAAGCCATCCCAATCATCTCCTGGTACGAGTGAGTCGGGGCTTTGCTTTTCCGAAGGGCGACCGTTGGCGCGGTCGCCCTTCGGCTTTCTCGGGGTCCTGCCCCGGGTGCGTCAGACGGCGATGTCGAGCATCCCCTGCCCTTCAGCGATGTAGGTGAGCATCTCCTCGACGTCGTACTGCTTCAGGCCTTCGCCGAGCAGGTACTCGAGGACGTCTTGGTAGGTGCGGCCGGTGGCGGCAGCGAGGCCGAAGATCACTTCGGCCTGGGCGATGGGCAACTGGAACTTGAGCGGCTTCCGCTCGCCCTTGAACGCCTTGAAGGTGGTCAGCTGGTTGACCAGCTCGTCGTGGTCCACCTGGAGGGCGTCGGCGGTGACGGCCTCGGCGACCTCGCCGTAGGGTCGATCGTCAGTGACCTGGGCGATGAGTTGAATGTGGTTGACCTTCTCCGGCGACAGCTTGACGAGGAAGCCGTGGCGCTTGCCCTTCGAAGGTCGACCGGCTGCCTTTCGCTTCGTCACGCGCTGAGAGTCCATGGGAGAGATACTGCCGCAGGGCGGCTTTCCGCCTTCGACGCCACGCCGAGCACATTTCCAGAAATGTTCACCAGGTCCAATGAGCACCCGGGGGAGCCAGGGGCGCCGCAAGTCCGGCGGAGTGCGGTGGGCTGAGGATTCGGCATCACATGGGGAGTAGCAACGCCGGGTGGCGCAGATCGGACACCGCCCCGATTGGAGTTCTGCAGCGGACCCTGGGCGCTAGTCCGCTGAGGCCGAGCCAGGGATCGGCCGCCCGGCCACGTAGTCGAGCCAGAGCCGGCCGACCTCCTCGGCCCGCGCCATGTCGGTGGACCACAGCACCACTCGCCCCTTCGCCCGCCGGTCGCCTCGAGGGTGGTCCGCGACGACGAGACCCAGGTCCTCGAGCACGGCGAGGTGTCGGCGTACGACGCGCGGGTCGGCCGCGACGACTTCGGCGAGCTCCGTGGCGCTCATGGCCCGCAATGAGAGGTGTCGCAGGATCTCGGTGCGTGCGCTGTTGCCGATCGCGTCGATGATCGCCAGCACCCCCTCGGGCATCCTCGGCGGCTTCGACAGACGTGGCACGCGCTGCATTGTGCCGGACCAGAAACACGCCGACTCGTTCCGCCATGACGGACATTTAACGTCCGTCATGTGTCATGCTCAGGGTAGTGCAGAACATGACCCCGTGGTGGGAGCCAACAACTGAGCGGCCCACCGCGTGGTCCAGCCAATAGGGCCTGACCGGCAGCTTGAGCGACCTTGCCGGGAGGGCGAAGATCCCGTCCGTCCCAGCGGACGTCTCGGAGGGCAAGTCGTGTGAAGACAAGCCAGCGATGTAGATGGGGAGCCATCGAGAGTCGCGGTGCGGAACTCGTTGCTGTCGCAGCCACGCCGGTCGTCCCCATCCTGTTGGCAACCGGCGCCACCCGCCCGCTCTGCGGGACGAATGCCACCCCCAACTCGCACCAGCCAGGAGAGCAAACCGAAGGAAGTCTCCAAGGCCATGTCCGATCCGACTCCTCCATGGTTGCCATCACCTTTGTGAGGGCATGTAGCCAAGCGGAGGGGACGAACCATGGACCGGGCAACCGGCGGCGCACATTCGAGGCCTGGCGTCGCAACCGTCCTGTCGCCGTGGCGGCTTACTCTTCGAGCGGCAACACTCGCTCACTCGGGAGGTTTGGTGCTGATGCGCCGCATTCATAGGTACCCCGCCGCGGCCGTTGGCGCCGTCGTCATCATGCTCAGCGCCGCGGCCTGCGGAGGCAGCGATGCAGAGCCCAACACCGAGCCTTCTCCGACGCAGTCGACGACTTCTGCCAGCACATCACCGTCGCCGACGCAGGACACGGACGCCTGGAAGGCCAACTACTCGCCCGCCCAGCTCAAGGCGTACGACGCGGCGCTCCAGCGCTTCGAGTCGTACGAATCCCGCGCCGAGCCCATCTGGGCGAAGGGCAAGGCGACCCCGGAGGCGGAGGCGCTCTTCAAGGAGTTCTTCCCGAGCCCGATCTGGGTCGGCCAGTGGAAGAAGCTCCAGTCGTACGAACAGGTCGAGGTCAAGACCAGCGGAACGCCGTCGATCTACTGGTCGAAGGCCAAGTCCATCTCGGACACTGCAGGAAGCGTCGAGATTGTCCAGTGCGTCGACTACACGACCGTTACGAGTACCCAACGAGGCGAACCGGTCAAGCAGTACGACTGGATCGCGACCCCACAGCGCCGAACGATCACTCTCCAGAAGCCAACCGGATACGGCTGGCTGATCTACGCAGTAGAGGACGCGTCCACAGGGAAGTCGAATCCATGCGAGCCCTGATCCGACTCCTGACCATCGTGCTCGTCGCAGCGTCCGCGTTGTCGGCGCCGGCCGCATCAGCTGACCCGATCACATGCCCGCCTGGCGAAACCCCGGCAGAGGGCCCGATCGGATGGATCTGCATCCCGGTTGTCGATCCCGGTACGCCCGACGATCCCGGTGGCGATGAGCCCGGCACGGGCGGCGGGAGTCCCGGCTCTCAGGCCTGCCATGACGCGAGTGGCGCAGAGGTCCCTTGCACCGACGGGTTCGGCGGCACGTGGGATCCCAGCCACCAGTGCTACGCGTTCCCAATCGTTCCTCAGCCCCCCGCTGGTACGGCCTATTGGGAGGGCCACGACCCGAGCGAGGGCAGCGTCTACGGATGCGACTACGGACTGGCAATCCCAGAGAACACCTGGTTCGTACCGGGCGGGGCGACCCCACCCGACCCTGGCCAGATGGCCCGGGACACGGTCAAGGCGATGCCTCTGGTCAAGCCGACCATCCACATGGCCCCTCAGCCACCGCTGATGACCTATGTCGGTCTCCCGACGTGGCTGTGGATGAACGAAGGCGACTGGAAGAACGTCACCGCCAGCGCTTCGATCGGCAACACAACCGTGACGGTCGTGGCCAAGCCGGTGAAGGTCACTTGGGATCTGACGGACGGGACCGCGACGTGCCCTTCTGCCGGGCGCGCGTGGGCCAAGGGCATGGGGTCGGCCGCGACGACGGACTGCTCGTACACCTTCCAGAAGGTGTCGGACTTCCAGCCCAACGGCGAGTTCCCGGTGACCGCGCAGATCACCTACCAGGTCGATTGGACATGTTCCGGCACCTGCATCGAGGCGGGCGGAACGCTCGGTGAGGTTGCTGGGTTCACGAGCGAGCCGTCGGCGATTCGTGTCGGCGAGCGGCAATCGGTCGTCATTCCCTGAGGAAGGCAAGAACGGTGGACAGCACGATGACGAAGGACGACGGCGCCACGGGAAAGCCGCTGGGGACCCGTCGGGCACCCGCGGCGCCAGGCCTCCTTGATGGCGGGCGTCGGTCCGCCACCAGTTCGCTGAAGGGTGGGCCGAAGAACCGGTCTCTGGGTCTGGTCACGCTGGCGGCTCTGCTGGTGCTGGGGACTGGGCTCGCCGGGGCCGCCGCGATCATTCACGCGGGCCAGAAGGAGACGGTGCTCGCGATTGGCGAGCCGATCGCGAAGGGCCACGTGATCGGGCGCGACGACCTGGTGACGACCTCGGTCGCGGGGGTCGAGGGTGCGATCCCGGTCGGTGACATTGACAGCGTCGTGGGCAAGACGGCCGCGGTGGACCTGGTGGACGGTCAGATCCTGACGTCCCAGATGTTCGCCGCCTCGCCTGTGCCGGCGGCCGATCAGGCGACGGTGGGTCTCGCGCTCGACCCGACGCGTGTCCCGGGGGCTGGTTTGGATCCGGGCGACGTGGTGGACGTGATCGCGGTACCGGCGGCTGACTCTCAGGTCGACCCGGCCACGCTCGACACACCGGAGGTGCTCGCCTCGGGCGCCGAGGTCTACAGCGTCGAGGGATCGGCCACGGCTGGCGGGCAGGTGCTGGTGACTCTGGTCGTCGATGCCGCCGATGGCAGCCGGATCTCGGCGTACTCCACGCAGAACCGGGTCAGCCTCGTGGAGACCGCGCCGGCCGGTGCGGAGAGGGCTGGCGAGTGATGCTGATCGGGCTGGCTTCGGTCAAGGGGTCGCCGGGGGTGACCTCGACAGCGCTTGCGCTGGCGGCGGTGTGGCCGCGGCCGGTCGTGCTGCTCGAGGCCGACCCAGCCGGCGGAGATCTGGCCTACCGGTGCCGGGCCGCGCACGGCGGACCGGTGTATTCGCAGAGGGGCCTGCTGAAGCTTGCCGCTGCGGTTCGTGGCGGCCTGCCGTCCAATGACGTTCTCTCCAATGAGGCACAGCTGCTGGCTTGTGGCGTCAACCTCGTGCAGGGCGTCACCACGGCGGCACAGGCGCGAGGCTTCGGCGGGATCTGGCCGACGATCGCGCAGGCCTGCACTATGGCTGAGGTCGACGTGATTGCCGATCTGGGACGCCTGGATCGCACCAGCCCGGTGATGGCGCTGGCTCAGAGCACCACCTATCTGCTGCCGGTGGCCTCGGCGACGTTGGAGGCGGCGATGCATCTGACCGAGGGCCTCCAAGACGTCATGGGCGGGCTGGCCCAGTACGGGGCGGTCAATATCGGTCCGGTACTGGTCGGGCCGGATTCCCAGGCCGCCAGGGACTGCGCTGATCTGGACGACATGCTCCACCGGGCCGGCCTGCCGACGCTGCCGGCGTTGCCGATGCCGTACGACCCGAAGGCGTTGCTGCGGCTTGAGCAGGGGGAGAAGGCGAGCGGTCGGCTGGGCCGCACGTTGCTGCTGCGTGGCGCGAAGGCGATCGCTGCGTCGATGGGTGCCGTCGAGGCGGTGTCGGCATGAGGGTCGATCCGGATCTGCTGCGCAGTGTCCACCGCGAGGTCGGCGACCGGCTCCATCGGGAGCAACAGCGGCGCCTCGCGTCGGGTCAGGCCGAGCTTGCTGGGGCGGGGGAGCAGCAGTTCGCACGCAAGCTGGTCAGCGATGTGATCCGCGAGCACGCCGAGCGGGTCTTGGCTCTCGGACAGTCACCGCTGGACCCCGAGGTCGAGCAGGAGCTCGCCGATGGTGTGCACGCCCGGATGTTCGGGGCTGGTCGTCTCCAGAGCCTGCTCAACGACGACTCGATCGAGGAGATCTCGATCAACGGCTTCGACAGCGTGTGGGTGTCCCGAGCTGACGCCCCTCCCGACCGGCCGCACGAGCGGGTCGATCCAGTCGCGACCAGTAACGAGGAGTTGATCGAGCTGGTGCAGGGGCTGGCGGCGTATGCCGGTCTGAACTCCCGGCCTTGGGATGAGGCCAACGCCGAGCTCGATCTCACCCTGCCTGATGGCTCCCGTCTCTCGGCGCTGATGAGCGTCAGCACGGTGCCGGCCGTGTCGATCCGCCGTCACCGGTGGGACAAGGCTGTCCTCGCCGACCTGGTGGGCAACGACACCATGACCGACGAGGCCGCTGACTTCCTGCGCGCGATCATCCACGCACGTTGCAACGTGATCATCGCGGGCGGCACGAAGGCCGGTAAGACGACGCTGCTGCGGGCGATGGCGGCCGAGATCGGGCCTGAGGAACGCATCATCACGATCGAGAACACTCTTGAGCTGGGGTTGCACAAGTTCACCGACCGGCACCCGAACGCCGTTGCGATGGAGGCCCGGTCCGCGAACTCGGAGGGTCAGGGCGAGATCAAGATGGATCGGCTGGTTCGCCGCACCCTGCGTATGGCGCCCGATCGCGTCATCGTCGGTGAGGTCCTGGGGCCCGAGGTGGTCCAGATGCTGCTCGCGATGGGTCAAGGCAACGACGGGTCCCTGTCAACGATCCACGCGCGGAACTCACGGGAAGTGTTCGAGCGCATCGCTACCTACGGGCTGATGTCTGAGCAGCAGCTGCCTCACGAGGCCTCTTTCCGGCTGATCGCTGGCGGCCTGGACTACGTGGTGTTCATCAGCCGTCACCCCAAGACCGGAAAGCGGCGCCTGGACTCCGTCCTCGAGGTCAACGGCTACGACGACGGTGTGCTGGCTTCGGAGATCTTCGCCGCCGGACCGCATGGGTCGGCCACCTACACGGGGACGACACCGTCGCGGATCGACTACTTGACCGCTGCTGGCTGGGTTCAGCCTGGAACGGGCGGGTGGTGACGGGCATGTCCGTGACGGCGTTCACCGGGCTCCTGCTCGGACTGGCTTTGGGGGGCAGTGTTCTGCTCCTGGTGGCTGCGCTGATGGGCTGGAAGCCGCCGGCGCGCAAGAGGGTCAACAAGGGCCGAGGGAGCGCGTTGTGGGGAAGCAAGGCGCGCCAGCGTGCCCTCGTGGCCGCGGGTGTTGCCGTGGTCGTCGCCCTGATCACCCGGTGGCCGGTCGCCGCGGGTTCCGCCGCGGCCCTGATCTACCTGTGGCCCACGATGTTCGGCGGTGGCAAGGTCGCGGCAGGCCAGGTCGAGCGGGTTGAGGCTCTGGCGACGTGGACCGAGTCGCTGCGGGACTCGATCGCCGGTTCCGTTGGCCTGGAGGACGCGATCCGGCACAGCCTGACCGCGGCGCCTCCGGTGCTGCGGCCGGCGCTGCAGCGGCTCGATGGCCGGGTGCGGGTGCAGATCCCGCTCACGCAGGCGCTGGCCGCGTTCGCTGAGGAGTTCGAGGACTCCTCGGCTGATCTGGTGGTCGCAGCTTTGATCCTCAACTCCAAGCTCCGCGGCCCCGGGCTGGTCGCGACCCTGAGCGCGTTGGCCACCGCGACCCGCGAGGAGGTCGACATGCGTCGACGGATCGAGGAGGGCCGCAAGAGCCTGCGGCGGACAGCGCTGATCATCGTCGGTGCCACCGCCACCTTCGCCGGCGCCATGGCCGTGTTCTCCCGCGACTACGTCGCTCCCTACTCCTCCCCGCTGGGACAGGCGATGCTCGCGGTGGTGCTGTCGGTGTTCGCGGGCGGACTGATGTGGATCCGCTCGGCGGCGAACCTTCGCCCACCGGAGCGGTTCCTGGTCGGCGTGGACCAGGTCGACTCCGTCTTCGCTGGAGGTGTCACGCGATGACGCTCGGACTGGTGCTTGGGTGTGCCTTCGGCGCGTCACTGTGCCTGTTGTTGTTCGCCCTGGTCCCGCCCCGACCGGCACTCTCGACCGTGGTCGGCCGCTGGGAGCGGCAGCGTGCCCGGCAGACGCTGGCCGCTGGAATGTCGACCGACACGAGCTGGCAGGGCCGGCTTGGTCGGTGGATGGTCGCCCGGCTCGCGCAGCACGGAGTTACGTTCGGCAAGCTGCGGGCCGACCTCGAGCTGACCGACAGCACCCTGGAGGCGCACCTGGTCCGCAAGGTCACCTACGGGCTGTTCGGCCTGCTGCTGCCCACGCTGGTGACTGTCACCGTGATGTCGGTCGGGGTGAACCCGCCGCTGACGGTTCCGGCGTTTGGCGGGCTGTTGCTGGGCGCACTCTTCTTCTGGGTCCCCGACCTCTCGGTCGTCCAGGCCGCTGAACAGCGCCGACACGAGCTGCGCCGCGCCCTGTCCTGCTACCTCGACCTCGTCGCGATGTCCCTGGCCGGAGGTCGCGGGATTCCCGAGGCCCTACCCACCGCCGCGCGGATCGGGACCGGATGGGCCTTCGAGCTGCTGCGCTCGTCACTCGACCACGCTCGCCGCGTGGGGGAGACCCCGTGGGCGGCGCTGGCCGACTTGGGCAAGCGGACCGGGATGCAGGAGCTCCAGGACCTCGGTGGAGCGCTCATGCTGGTCGCCGACGACGGCGCCAAGGTGCGCCGGTCGCTGTCCTCGCGGGCCACGAGCCAGCGACGCCGCCAGCTCGCCGAGGCCGAGGGCGCGGCCGCGAAGGCCGACCAGTCCATGGAGATGGCCCAGGTCGTGCTGTTCATCGGGTTCGTCCTCTTCCTCGGGTTCCCCGCGGTCGTCGCCGTGATGGGGCTCTGAGCCATGGGCGCCACGTTCATCCACCCCCACGCCCGCAGCGGCATCAGCCACCTGCGAGCCCACCACCAGTGCCTCCCGCCGCTTGGGCGTCGGGATTGAAAGAAGGGACCAAGCGATGCCGTTCAACTCTCCTGAGGTGCAGTTCCTGCGCCACTACATGGGCCTTCTGATCTCCGATCTGAAGGCCCGCAAGCGCGACGAGCGTGGCGAGATCGCGCAGACCGTCATCATCATCGCGGTCCTGGCTGCGGCCGCGATCGCGATCACCGCGATCATCGTCAAGAAGTTCACCGACAAGGCGAACTCCATCCCGACTCAGTGATGAAGCCGCGCCGGGACCGCGACGAGCGAGGGGCAGCGTCCCTCGCCCAAGTCGTCATCACCGCACCCGCACTGCTGTTCTTGCTCATGCTCATCGTGCAGTTCGGGCTGATGTTCCACGCCCGCAACATCGCCGAGCAGGCCGCCCAGGAAGGTGCCGCAGCTGCGCGTACCTTCGACGGGACCGAAGGCCAGGGGCACGCCAAGGCGACACAGCTGCTTGCGTCGATCGGTACCGGCACCCTCAAGGACCGCAACGTGACCGTGTCACGGACAGCTGACACCGCGACGGTGACAGTCACCGGCACCGTCATCTCGGTGGTTCCCGGCTTCACCCTGCACGTCTCCGAGAGCGCCTCGGGTCCGGTCGAGAAATACGTGCCTCCCGTGGACAACCCATGATCCGGCGACTGAGGGGACACCGCGACGAGCACGGCACGGCCGCGCTCGAGCTGACCCTTCTGGCGCCCCTGCTCTTGGTGATCTTGCTGTTCGTCGTCGGTCTGGGCCGCATGGCGCACGCCCGCCAGCAGATCGAGTCCGTGGCCGCGGACTCGGCCCGCGCCGCATCCCTGGAGCGCAACACCAGCCTGTCCGCCCAGGCTGCCAAGACCGCGGCCACCGCCTCCCTGGGCGATGCCGGCGTCAGCTGCACCAATCTCGACGTCGACGTCGACCTGTCGAGCTACCAGCCTGGCGGCCGCGTCACCGTGACCGTTTCCTGCACGACCAAGCTCAGCGACGTCGCCATGGCCGGGTTCCCCGGCAGCCGGACCTTCACCGCAACCTCGAGCGTCCCCATCGAGACCTACCGCGGCAGCTGAGAAAGAAGCCCATCGATGACCTCCACGACCCGTCGACCACGACCGTCACGCCGCCGCGACGAGCGCGGCGCGTCCACGGTCTTCGTTGTCCTGTTCACCGTGGCGCTGCTCGCGGTGGCAGGCCTGGTGATCGATGGCGGCTACGCGCTCGGCGCCAAGCGAGCGGCGATGAACGACGCGGAGCAGGCCGCCCGCGTCGGCGCCGACGCGCTCAACGAGGGTGCCCTGCGCGACGGGCAGACGATGGTCGATCCGGGCCGTGCGGTGACCGCAGCGCAGGCCTACCTGAACTCGGTAGGCGCCGACGGCACGGTCTCGGTCAGCGGGGGAGAGGTCACGGTCACCGTCACCGGGCAACAGGACACCAAGCTGCTGTCCGCGGTCGGGGTCAACCAGATCCCGGTCAAGGCGACGGCCACCGCCCTTTCGATCGACCAGGACGACTAAGGAACTCGGGCTTGGCCTGTCACAGACGCCTACGGCGCCCACCGCGTGACAGGACTGTTCGGTAGGAGAGGACGAAACGATGCGACTGATCAAGGCTGTTGTGGCGGCGGTGATGCTGGCTGCGCTGGTCATCGGACCGCCGTGGGCGCTGGTCCGGTTCATCGGCAACCCGTGGCCGGCCGAAGGTGTCTCGCTGTCGGCGCCGATCACCGATGGCGCGATCATCGGTCTTCTCGCCGTCATCGTGTGGATCCTGTGGGCCCAGCTGATGGTGTGCTTCGTGGTCGAGGCGCTCGCTGCGCTCACCGATGACCGGATCCAGTTGCGGGCGCCGTTCACGCTCGGCATCCAGCAGCACCTCGCCCGTCGACTGATCACCGCGATTGTCGTGGCCACCGTCGCCACCCCGGTCGCGGCGGGTGCGGCGATGGGAGCGGCCGGGCACGGCACCGCTCCGGCCCCCTCGCCGTCCACCACGCCCACGGCGTCGCTCACCGACGTCGCGCCCACCCCGGTGGGCGCTGAACGGGACCCGGCGCCCACAGCGACGACCTCGGTGACCGTGATGCGGCTGGACTCGTTGTGGTCGATTGCCGAGCGGCACCTCGGGGACGGGGACCGGTGGCCAGAGATCGCCGCCCTCAACGAGGGCCGCACGATGAGCGACGGCACCGTCTTCGCCTCCGCCGACACGATCCGCCCCGGCTGGGATCTGTTGATCCCCGCCGCCGGCGACGACGTCGCACCCGACCAGGCGCCGGTCGTGGTGCAGTCGGGGGACAGCCTCTCCAGCATCGCCCAGCAGCGCCTGGGGGATGGTGACCGGTGGCCCGAGGTCTACGACCTGAACAGCGAGACGGTCGGCTCTGACCCCGACCTGATCCTTCCCGGGCAGGTCCTGGTGATGCCCGGGGCCACGCACACGCCGCCGTCGGATCGCCAGAGCGACCACTACGTCGGGGACCGGGGTCACGGCGGCCGCGGCGACCAGACTGGCAACACCCCAGGTGAGACCCGGGATGGCTCCCAGGGCGAGGTCCCGGGCACCGGCACGGGCGAGAGCGGTCAGGAGAGTGGGGAGGGCCAGACGCAGGCTCCCGCCGACCCGACGCCGACCGCGCCGATCATCCCGATCCGGCCCGGCGCTGGGGAAGAGGCCGGCACCAACGGTGAGCAGACAGCCCCGGTGGTGACCACGCAGGCCGAGGAGGGCGGGATCTCCGCTCTCAGCGCCCTGCTGGCCACGGCCGGGACGTTCGCGGTGGGGTTGATGGGCCTGGTCGTCTACAACCGGCGTCGGCTGATTCGACAGCGCCCCTTGGGCAAGACGATCGCGCAGGTTCCTGTCGAGGTCGCTGAGGTCGAGCAGGAGATCCTCGAGCATGGCGGCGAGGCCCAGAAGGACGTCGTGTTCTTGGACCGGGCACTGCGCTACGTCGCCGCCGCTTGCAAGGTCGCTGGCAGTCCGCTTCCGCAGGTGGGCGCGGCCGTGCTGGGCGAGGAGGACCTGACCCTGCTGTTCACCGAGCCAGCGGGCGCTGCGGCACCTGAGGGGTGGGATGCCTCGGACGACGCCCGTGCCTGGATGCTGCCGCGAGACACCTACCTCGAGGACGAGCTCGACGAGCAGCCGGCGCCGTACCCGGCGCTGGTCACCATCGGTCAGAGCGAGAGCGGCCACACCTGGTACCTGGACCTGGAGACGCTGGGAACGTGCGGTATCGCCGGCGCGGCCGAGCGGGTCGAGGGCTTGGCCCGGTTCTGGGTCGCCGAGCTGGCTGTCAACGAATGGGCCAAGGGGTGCGAGGTGCTTCTGGCCGAGCCGTTCGGCAGCGAGATGGTGAGCCTCAACCCGGAGCGGGTGCGCCAGGTCGACCGGGACGCGGCGCTGGCACGGGTGGCATCGGTCGCCGGTGAGATCGACGAGGTCGAGCAGAACCTCGACGCCGACCTGCTCACCCGTCGTCGTGACGGGTTGGTGCTGGACTCGACCAACCCGGTGGTGGTGGTCGTGGATGCCCACCCGGGTGAGGAGCTCGCTGAGGGGCTGGCGGGACGGTCGCGGTCTCGGGTGGTGGTCGTGCACGGCGCCGACACGGCGCCGGCCGTCGAGCTGCGAGGCGACGGGACCGCCTACCTGCCGATGTGGGGGATCAGCGTCGAGGCGTTCTCGATGACCCGGCAGCAGGCCGAGCTGGCCGGTGAGGTGTCCGGCACGATCCGCGGTCTGGGCTATCAGCCGGTTCCGAACACCGCCACCGACGACGGGCCTTTGGGCAAGTACGCCCGCGCCGATGGGTCGCTGCGTGAGGAGTACACCGAGCCCCGGCACACCGAGGGCGGCGACCCCTCCTCGATGCTGCCCGAGGCCGATGAGGTCTACCTCACCGCGGGGGCGACCACGCCCGCGGATCTCGCGGAGCTGGGTCGCAGCGTCCCGGAGTCGACCCGCGCCGAGGTTGCCGCCCTGGACCCGACCCTGGATGCCGACCTCGCGGACTGGTTCGACGAGTCGTGCCCGAGGCCGAAGGTGCACCTGCTCGGCCCGGTCGACGTGCGGGCGCTGAACGGCGGCGACCCGACGGCGATCAAGAACCTCAACATGACGGTCTCGCTGGTCGCCTACCTGGCCTGCCAGGAGCGCGGAGTGACCGCCGAGCGGGTTGCCTCCGACTTCGGTTGGAAGACGAAGCAGACCGCAGAGAACCGGGCCAGCGATGCGCGCAATCTGCTCGGCAAGCGCGAGGACGGTAGCGACTGGCTCCCGGAGGCCGGGGCCAGTGAGTCGGCTCGGCGTGGGGGAACACCCACCTACGAGTTGCCCTATCAGGTCACGGGCGGGGTGCTGAGCTCGGCTGAGTTGTTCGTGCGGCTGCGCAACCGGGCCGAGCGGCGTGGCGAGCTGGGCGGCTGTGAGGAGGACCTGGTGAAGGCGTTGTCGCTCGTCACCGCGACGCCGTTCGAGGGGGGTACCGATCGCCGGTTCCCGTGGCTGGTGAAGACCCAGCGCCACGACATCATCCTGCGCGGTACCGTCACCGACACGGCTCACATCCTGGCCAACCGCGGTGTCGCGGCCGGCCGTACCGATCTGGTCCGGGCGGCGTGTGCAGCAGCCCGGCTGGCGAACCCCGACGTCGACGTCGCCTGGTTGGACGAGGCCGCGGTGAAGGAGGCCGAGGCCGGGAAGGGTGCCGCCGACGAGATGCTGCGCCGCGAGGTCGTGGACCGCTACGACGAGGACCTGCCCGAGCGCACCGAGACCATCTTGGACCAGCGGAACTGGGCGACCGGCTAGCTGGAACCTAGCCGAGCGACGACTGGCGTCGGCCCCGTCCCACCGTTCGCGGTGGGACGGGGCCGGAGTCGTTTTCGGGTGCTGGCGAGGGCCGGCCGGAAATCTTTTCAACCATTTTTGTCCGGCCGGTGGCGGAGAGCCATGAGGGCTCTGACCTGCGGGTTTGTGTTTGGTGAGCGGGTTTGGTGAGCGCTCACCAGCCCGTGGTGGGCGGGTGGTGACCGTCTTGGTGAGCGAGGTGGTGAGCGGTCGGTTCTGGCATGGGCGCGTCCTGATCGCCCGCCTTCTCGGAGGACCGCCATGTCGGCCAGCACCAGCACCGTCACCCCAAGGACCAGCACCACCGTCACGGCATGGACCGCGGCGACCCGGAGCCACCATGAGCGTCGCCGAGGGCAGAGCGCACTGGCCGACGCGGTCAGCACCAGCTTGGCCCGGTCGGGCAAGTGGGAGCAGTGGCAGCAGCTCGAGCCCCGCCTTGCAGGGTTCGCCAACCTGGAGGAGGCGTGTGCGGGATGGCGCCGCCGCGACGAGGAGTGCTACCAGCTGGTTGCGGCCCTGACGGCGCTGGGATCGCGGCGCGGAGGCGATGACGACGACGCGGCCCTGGCCGTGCTGGTCGTGCTCGCCGACGGCGTGAACCGGGTCGCCGGGACGATGAGCGACGTGTGCGAGTTGGGCGATGTACACGCCACGGTGTGGGAGGAGGTCAAGGCCGCCGAGCCCCAGCTGGGGAACCGGGCGGGACGGTACCTGCTGGACCGGGCCCGCCAGCGGCTGTGTCGCCCGGCGGCCGGACTGATCAGCCGGGTCGAGACGACCTCGCTGGAGACCTGGCTGACGGGGGAGGCCGGCAGTGAGGGGACCGGTGGCGGGCTCGAGGGCGAGGAGCAGGATCGTGACGGCATGCTCGCCCTTCCCGATGTCGAGGACCCGATCGAGGACCTGACCGACCTGCTGGTGTGGGCGCGAGGGGTCGGCGTGATCGCTACCGAGGAGATCGACCTCCTTGTCGAGCTGATGGCCGCCGAGCACGAGGTCCTGGCCCGAGGTGAGACGAAGCGGGCCCGCGAGGAGGCGCAGCGCATCGTCGGGGAACGCCATGGCGTGACCATGCGGCAGATCCGCCGACGTCGCGACCAGACCACCGCCCGGCTCCGTCAGGCGGCCCCGCAGTACCTGGAGGCCATCGCCTGAACCCGCCCCGGGAAGGGTCCTGAAGAAGTTTGCCGCCCCCGCGTCCGATCCGGACCGGGGGCGGTTGCTTGTCCCGACATGAGCGATTACGCACCCGCCGAGGTCAGTGCCGCTGAGCCGACGCCCGAGGTCGTCGCGCAATTGCTGGACGTCGTGGCCGCGCACAACGTGGATCACGCGCTGTCGGGCATCGAGGAGGCGATCGCTCGGCTGCGGGCCGATGCCGAGCACGCTGCGGAGGCCCGCGCGGTGATCGGCAACGCCTCGGCCGCGGTGCTGCGCGAAGCGTTCAGGCTGCGGGCCGCTCGGGCCGAGGCGGCCCGATGAGCACCGGCATCGCTGCGCGGTTCTCGACCCGCGAGCTCCAGGCCGCGGCGGACGCGTTGGCCGCGGGCCGCTTCGCCACCAGCGGCGGCTCGACGACGACCGTGGCCGCCGGCCCGGCTGTCGTGGTCGCCAGGGGACGCGCGGTCGAGGAGGGCGAGGAGTCGGCACCGCCGGTCACGGGGAACCTCCCGGCGGGGCTGCGGCCGCTGGTGCGGGTCCGAGCCGCGAACGCGGGCGCCGGAGCGTCGACGATCACCCTCGCGCTGGCCGATGCGGCCGATGCCGCCGGCCTCCGGGCACGGATTCTGGATGCGGCCGCTCCGGCCTGGTCGGGACTCGTGGGCGCCACGGTCACCGAGCTCGGTGCGAGTGAGGGCTGGCGTCGTGGCCGCCGCGGCTCGAACGTCCTGATCGATCGCGTTGAGGTGCCCATCCATGTGCCGGCCGAGGTGCCAACGCCGCGGGCGGTCGACGGGGTCGACCTGACGGTGCTCGATGCGGGCTGGACCCCTCGGGAGCTGGCCGCCTCACCGGAGGCGTGGGTAGCTGCCAGCCCGGCGCAGGTCGAGGTCCTGGTCACCCGGCCCAACGGCCTGGCGCTCTCACAGACCGAGGCCGCCCTCGCCGCGCTCGCCGAGGAGCTCGCGGCCGAGCAGGTGCTGGTGATGGTCGTCGGCGCTGGTCGATGGAGCGACCGCGAGTTCTCCAGCGCCGGCCGGCTGCTGCGCACCGCCCACGAGCAGGAGGCGGTGCTGTTCGCACCACTCCTTCCCGCCAAGGCGCTGCCCGGCCTGGGGCCAGACCCGCTGCCCAAGCAGCTCACGAACCCCTCCCAGCACCTGCTGGAGCGGATCACC
>JAGQUE010000030.1 GCA_020438665.1 Nocardioidaceae bacterium
CGTGGAAGTTGCCGTTGGACTCCACCCGGCCCTCGTCGGGCAGCACCACGGGGTTGTCGATGGTGCTGGCGAGCTCGCGGCCGGCGACCGTGGCGGCGTACTCGACGGTGTCACGGGCGGCGCCGTGCACCTGGGGAGAGCAGCGCAGCGAGTAGGCGTCCTGGACCCGGTTGCAGTCGGGCCCGCGATGGGAGGCCACCACCGCGGAGTCCCGCAGCATGAGTGCGAGGTTGGCGGCCGAGCCGGCCTGGCCCGGGTGGGGTCGCAGGGCCTGGAGCTCGGGGGCGAAGACGCGGTCGGTGCCGAGCTGCGCCTCCACCGACATGGCCGCTGCGACGTCCGCGGTGCGCAGCAGCGTCCGCAGGTCCTCGATGGCCAGGATCAGCATCCCGAGCATCCCGTCGGTGCCGTTGATGAGCGCCAGGCCCTCCTTGGCCTCGAGCTCGACCGGGCTGAGCCCGGCTGCGCGCAGCGCGTCTCCGGCCGGCATCAGCTCGCCCCGGGCATCGCGTACCTCGCCCTCGCCGATCAGCGCGAGCGCGCAGTGGGCGAGCGGCGCCAGGTCGCCGGAGCAGCCGAGGGAGCCATACTCGCGGACCACGGGCGTGATCCCGTGGGTCAGCAGCGCGGCCATCAGCTGCGCGGTCTCGCGACGTACGCCGGTGTGCCCCGTCGCGAGCGTCGAGAGTCGCAGCAGCATGAGCGCGCGCACGACCTCACGCTCGACCTCGGGGCCGGAGCCGGCCGCATGGGACCGCACCAGCGACCGCTGGAGCTGGGCCCGGAGCTCGGTCGGGATGTGGCGCGTGGCGAGGGCGCCGAAGCCGGTCGAGACGCCATAGGTCGGCTTCTCGCCGGCCGCCAGCTCGTCGATGACCGCGCGGGCGCGGTCGATCGCCGACAGCGCCTCGTCGGCGAGCGACACCGCTGCCCCGCGGCGCGCGACGGCCACGACGTCAGCGAACGACACCGGCCCGGGGCCGACCCACACCTGCTCTCCCATGACGTCATTGCACTCCGGCCGCGACCGCGCCGCCAGGGACGGGACCGGCTCTGCGTCTCGGATGCGAGACAGATCCCGGTGGCCGTCGCGGTGCATGCCGGCCCTCCGTTCGGGGCACGCCACCAGAACCCCTCAGCACGCCATCCACCGGCCATCGACCCGGGAGACCCATGACCACCACAGAGTTCGTCATCTGGCTCATCGCCATCGCGATCGCGCTCACCATCGCGGCGACGATCGAGCTTCGCCACCGGCAGAGCCGGCAGGACGACACCGACCGGGGCCACGACGCCGATGCCGAGCCCCCGCGGCGGCGTACCCACTGACGCGCTCGACTTGCTGACTGCCGCCGCGCTCGCGGGTACCACCGCGTCGTCCCGGCCGGTGGCACGCTGCCGATCTGCGCGTCTCGCGACCCGTCGCACCCGGTCGCGTCTGGCCGATCGTCGGACTCGGGACGGCCACCCAACTGACCCCGGTGCTTGCCGTCGGGTGGGCAGGGAGTGGAATGTGGGCACGAGCGAAAGCGAGGCCCCGCATGTCCAAGAAGGTCACTCCCCCCGAGGGCGCTGACGACGTCCGATCCCACAAGGGCAAGGAAGCGAGCAACGGGCTCGACCCACTCAAGTACAAGCAGGACGGCACCCTCAAGTCGACCTACTACAACGCCGAGATCGAGAAGCTGCAGGAGCAGCTGGTCCTGCTGCAGTACTGGGTGCAGAGCCAGGGGCTCAAGGTCGCGGTGATCTTCGAGGGACGGGGCTCGGCCGGCAAGGGCGGTGTGATCAAGCGGATCACCGAGCGCACCAGCCCCCGCACCGTCCGCGTGGTCGCCGTCCCCAAGCCCACCGAGCGCGAGCGGACGCAGTGGTACTTCCAGCGCTACGTCGAGCACCTCCCGGCCGCCGGCGAGATGGTCCTGTTCGATCGCTCCTGGTACAACCGCTCCAACGTCGAGTGGGTGATGGACTTCTGCTCACCCGAGGAGCACCAGGAGTTCCTGCGCTCCTGCCCCGAGTTCGAGCGGATGCTCGTGCGCAGTGGCATCAAGGTCATCAAGTACTGGTTCTCGGTGTCCTACGACGAGCAGCGCCGCCGCTTCGAGGCCCGCAACGCCGAGCCGCTCAAGCGCTGGAAGCTCTCCGACATGGACCTCGCCGAGCACGAGCTCTATGTGAAGTACTCCATGGCCAAGGACACGACGTTCCANNACACCGACATCAAGCAGGCGCCCTGGTACGTCGTCCCGTCCGACGACAAGAAGGCCGCGCGGCTCAACTGCATCTCCCACCTCCTCAGCCAGTTCGACTACGAGGACGTCGCCCCCGACGTCATCGAGCTGCCGGTGATGAAGGAGATGCCCTACGTGCGGCCGCCGATGCACGAGCAGACGTTCGTGCCGCAGGTCTACTGACGAGCCTCAGGCAAGCCAGCCGCGGCGGGTGACCTCGACGCCCGCCTGGAAGCGGCTGCTGGCGCCGACCTCCTCCATCACCTCCGACATCACCCGCCGCACCGTGCGGCTCGAGATGTCGAGACGCCGGGCGACGGCATCGTCGGTGAGCCCCGTCGCCGCCAGTCGCATGATCTCTCGAGCGACCGACCCCTGGACGTCGACGTCACGGTGTCGAGCCGTGCCCAACGGGTCAGCGCCGCGCCACAGCACCTCGAAGTAGTCGACGAGGACCGCCACGAGAGCGGGCACCCGCACCTCGATCGCGCCCTGGTCGGGGTCGCCCACCTGCCAGGGGATCAGCGCGATCTCACGATCGACGACCACCATCAGCAGCGGCACGCTGGGCGACGTCCGGACCTCGCCGCCGGCCTCGGTCAGCCACCGGGCATAGTCCAGGGTCGGGGGGTCGGTCCGGCTGCTGTCCTGATAGATCGCCCGGATGGCCACTCCCCTCTCGAGCGCCTGCTCGTTGAGCGGCTTGCTCGCCGCCATCGCCGCCGGATCGTGGCTGCGCCCCGGGTTGAGCGAGAGGGCCTCTCGGGTCGCCGACTGGGCCAGCTCGGCCAGTCGGTCGCGGGCCTCGCCCCTGCTGGCGTGGCGCACCAGCGACTCGCGATGCAGCGCCGACTCGTGCTCCGCCGCGATCGACTCCATGACCTCACGGAGGGACGCGAGCTGCTGCTGCCGTTGTCGGATGTCGGCCTCGGCCGTGGCGGCGGCCCGGGCCAGGGCCACGCGCGGCGGAGTCGGGCGCGGCGATGACAGCCCGGCGTCGTCGGCCAGCAGTGCCAGGTCGGCCAGCTGGTCGAGCGCCATCCGCACGCGGTCCTGGGGCAGTGCGGCAGCCACTGACAGCTCATCCAGCGTGAGGCCGGGCCTCAGCAGCATGGCCCGATAGACCTCTCTGGCATCGTCATCCAGCTCCACGGCACCCCCGGTGGACGATTTGGGCCAGGCCGATCCAGGCCAGTTGTCGGATCTTCCGGTGAGCATCATCGCCGGAGCAGAGTCGTCACCACCAGATCCACAACCCCAGGAGGTCCCGATGCACCGAACCTTCGCCGCCCTGGTCACCGCGCTCCTGCTGGCCGTCAGCGGCTTCACCATCGCCGCGGCCGGCGACACCGACGACCCGATCCCGACGGCCACCAAACGGGGTGGCTTCGAGTGGGACCACCCGAAGGGCATCCCCTAACCCGGCGTGGTCGTCAGCGCACCCATGTACCTCGCCGCCCTCAGCGTCCGCCGTACGGCGGGCCCGCGGGACACCGCGTCCGCCACCGAGGTCGAGGGCCTGATCCACCAGCAGCTCTTGCTCTCGCCCATCCCCGAGCACCATCGCATCCGACACGAGGAGGACCACCTGACCATCGCCTGCTTCCTGGCCGGAACCGGACCCGGCACCGAGGCACAGATCACCGAGATCCACAATCTCGTCAGGACCGCGCTCGCGGGCCTGCCGGGCTGGGACGTCGATCCTCGCCCCTAGCGGCGACCTCATCGCCGTCGCACCGACCGCCGGGCTCGCGCCGCGGTTGAGGGGCGCACCGCCCACGCGGTGCGCCCGAGAGGCACCGCCTCTCCGTCTCCCTCCACCAACCCATCTCACCCATGGGAGGAACCGTCATGTCCACCTATCCCCTCGCAGCCGCGCGCCGCCTGCTGACCGTCATCCTGGCGGCTCTGCTCGGTGCCGCCCTGCTCACCATCACCCCAGCCCTGACCTCCCCCGCCGAGGCCGCGGCCGGGCCCACCATGCGTCGCTCCGAGGTCATTGCCCGGGCCGAGTACTGGTTCCAGGCGTCGAACGGCAACATCCCCGGGAGGAAACCCTTCGGGCGTCTCAAGGAGTACCAGTCCGTGGAAGAGGCGTGGGGCACGGCCAAGTACCGCACGGACTGTTCTGGCATGGTCTCGATGGCGTGGCGGGTCTCAGCCCAGCCGGGGAGCAGCCAGATGAAGAGCTCGACCTACACCGCCCGCATCGACTGGACCCAGCTCAAGCCCGGCGACGTGCTGATCACCGACGGCCACGTCACGATGTTCGAGAAGTGGGGCACCACGGTCAACGCGACCACCCGCAACTACTACGCCTACGACTTCGGCGGAGGCGGGGCCAACAAGACCCCCGACGTGGCCGACGGCCGCATGGAGCACAAGCAGTACACGATGGTCAACCACGGGACCTACCTCACCCGCAACAACGACAACCGGCAGTACCAGGCCTACCGCGGCCTCAACGTCGTCGACGACCCGATCGGCGTGTTCGACTCCGCCGTCGTCTCCGGCTCGTCGGTGAAGGTCACCGGCTGGGCGTTCTCCCCCGCGTCGCCGACCACGACCACGCCGGTCACGATCACCGTCAACGACGGGGCCACCGCCGCGTCGACCGGCGTGGTGCGTTCCGATGTCGTGAGCGCCTACGGTCTGCCGTCGACGGCCAAGCCCGGCTTCGCGCCCAGCATCGCCGCCCCGGCCGGCGCGTCCCGCGTGTGTGTCTCGCTCCCGCTGGACCATGCGAGCGTCGCGCTCGGCTGCAAGGACATCACGCGAGTCGCGACGACGCTGGCGACGGGCCTGCTCTATCAGCCGGTCACGCCGACCCGGCAGAAGGACGTGACCATCACGGGAGGCAGCACGGTCACCTGGGACCTCTCCAACACCACGGCGGTCAAGGCGGTCTCGGCCACCATCACCGCCGTGGGCCCGACCGGCAACGGCTACCTGACGGCATGGCAGTGCGGGACCCGGCCTGACACCTCCACGCTGAACTACATGAGCGGTGCGGTGCGGGCCATGCAGGCCATCGTGCCCATGGGCTCCGCCGGTCAGATCTGCGTCTATTCGTCCGCGACCACGCGGGTCCTGCTCGACGTCAACGGCTGGATGCGCAACGACGGCACCGGCCAGCGGTTCAACCCCGTCGCCGCCCGCAGGGCAGACACCCGGACGGGTGTCTTCGGCGGGCGCCTGACGGCCGGCAAGACCATCACGATCCCGATGGCGGGCTACTCCGGTGTTCCCGCGATGACCGCTGCCGGCGCACCCAAGGCGGTCGCCCTCAACGTGACCGCCGTGTCGCCTGCGGCCGCCGGCTTCCTCACCGTCTGGAACTGCGCGACCACCCGTCCAGGCACCTCGACGCTCAACTACGCCGCCGGCGAGGCCGCGATCAGCAGCAGCATCAACGCGGCCATGTCCAGCACAGGCAACGTGTGCATCTACACACTCGCCGCCGCCGACGTGATCGTCGACGTCCAGGGCTGGTACGGCGCCACCGGCAAGAGCTATCGGACCATCGAGCCGCTCCGGGTGCTCGACACCCGGGCCGCCAACCCGACCCGCTCCGGTGGGCGCAACGGATCGGCGGCTCCCGCAAACACCACGGTGCGGTTCGACATCGGTGGCGCGTTCGGCCTGGCCGCGGCCGGCGCCGCCGCGGTCAACACGACCGTCGTCGGCCAGGCAGGCCCGGGCTTCGTCGTCGACTGGAACTGTGCGACGAGCGTGCCGGCCGTGTCACACGTCAACTACGCATCGGCCGTGGTCAACAACTCCAGCCAGGTGGCCCTCAACAGCGCGGGCGAGATGTGCGCCCGGCCCTCCTCGTCGACACACCTCGTCGTCGATGTGGCAGGACTCTGGGTCTGAGCTGACTCGGCTGTGGTGCGCCAGGGCCTCGGATCGCGCGAGCGGTCTGGGGCCCTGTCGCGTCCGCGAGCCACGGATGACAGGTTCGTGGGGCAGACCGGTCAGTAGGTGAGAACGCGGCCGGCCGAGGCCAGCGTCGTCACCGACACGAGGTCGGAGGCGGAGATCTGCCAGCGCTGGGGTCGCACCACGGCCATGCCGACGGCGCCGCGGGCACGGGTTCCGGTCCGAATGATCGTCACGGTGCGGCTGCCGTCCGGGCCCGTGCCGACGCTGCGGGTCCAGTCGCCCCCGGCCACGGCCTGCAGGCGCAGCCGGACCATGGCGGACACACCCGAGTCGTCGGTCACCGTGACCAGCCCACGAGCGACGAGGTGGCGCGTCGGCCGGTTGACTGCGACCCGCACCAGCGACGCGCCGTCCTCGTCCGTGGCGGCGGCCAACGTGCCGTAGGACTCGCGTGTGCACGTCCATTCGGCGCCGACGTCGGCGTAGTTGGGCTCGACGCCGTCGGCGCAGGTCCAGTCGGCGATCTCCCCAGAGACGCCGTCGGAGCCGTTGATGCTGATGACGACGGTGTGCCAGTTGCCCGGGCGTCCCGGCAGGTCGCCCTGGGACTCGGCCGTCACCGACACCAGCCCCACCCTGCTGGTCGCGGGGCGCGCCGCCACATCGTTCGCCTGGGCGGCGGTGGGCAGCAGCACGGCGGCCGCCAGGCCACCGGCGACGAGGACGGGGGTGAGCCGCATGATGCTCTCCAAGGCCGGGGATCGTGTTCCTCCCCCCAGGCTAGGAAGGCGGGGCTTCCCCCGCAGGAGAACGTTGAAACTGCCCGTCACCGGGCGTGCGCCGCCGGTCACGTCCGGGCCGCTGCGAGCTGCGCCCGCCGAACCGGGCCTAGCATGCGCGCATGGCCAGCCTCCAGGTTCCCGCGGCGACGCGGGCGCTGCGCGTGCTGCGGTTCCTGGCCAGCCAACCCGACCCGGTGCCGCTCGACAGGCTGATGCGCGCCTGCGAGCTGCCGCGCTCGACGGCCTATCACCTGCTCAATGCGATGATCGAGGAGGGCTTCGTCGTCCACCTCCCCGACGACCACCGCTACGGCCTCGGGATCGCGGCCTTCGAAGTGGGCAGCGGCTATGCCCGCCAGGGACCGCTCCAGCGGATCGCGCGCCGCCCCCTCGCCGCCCTCGCCGACAGCACCGGCCACACCGCGCACCTCGCCGTGCTCCACGGTCGCGACGTCCTCTATGTCGTCGAGGAGCGCGCCGCCGGGCGACCACCCCTCGTCACCGACGTCGGCGTACGCCTGCCGGCGCAGCTGACCGCCAGCGGCCGCGCCATCCTCGCGGCGCTTCCGGCGGCGCAGGTGCGGGCGCTCTATCCCGACCAGAGCGCGTTCGTGGACCGGCACGGGCAGGGCCCGCGCAGCCTGTCCGCGCTGCGCACACTGCTCTCCGACACCCGGCAGCGGGGGCACGCGACCGAGGACGGCGAGATCACGCCCGGGTTCGCCAGCGTCGCCGCGGCAGTGCTCGACCACAACGGGTTCCCACTGGCCGGGGTCGCGGTCACCTATCCGGTCGAGGAGGCTCCGGAGGCCGAGTCGCTAGCGGCCGCCGTGCGTCGTACGGCGGATCTGCTGAGCCGCCGACTCGGCGGGAATCCGGCTTGATGAGCGTTGTTACTCATCAGTAGGATCTTTGTCACGCGATCCGGGGGCTGACCCCCTCCACGATTGTCCGTAGTGTCTCCCGCGTCGGGGAGGTCCCGACCGCTGCGCCGTCCCCATCTCCGGAGTGAGTCGTGAATCCTGTGCTCGTCATCGGGCTGTTGATGAACCTGATCGCGCTGCCGATCGTGGGTCGGCGCCTGTGGTTCCTCTTCCGACTGATCCGCAACGGCCAACCAGCCCCCGACCGCATCGAGGGCGTCACCGGCCGGCTCGGCCGCGCGATCAAGACCGAGGTCGTCGAGGTGCTCGGCCAGCGCCGACTGCTGAAGTGGACGATCCCCGGCACGGCGCACTTCTTCACGTTCTGGGCGTTCGTGATCCTCGGGACCGTCTATGTCGAGGCCTACGGCGTCATGCTCGGCCCGGACAACTTCGCCATCCCTGTCATCGGGCACTGGTGGATCCTCGGGTTCGCCCAGGACCTGATCGCCCTGGCCGTCCTGGTCAGCATCGTCACGTTCGCGGTGATCCGCATCCGCAACGCGCCGGCCAAGCTGGGCCGCCAGTCACGCTTCAAGGGCTCCCACGAGTTCGGCGCCTACCTCGTGCTGTTCTTCATCTTCAACGTCGTGTGGACGCTGTTCCTCTTCCGGGGCGCCGCCGAGGCGCTCGGCAACTTCGACAACCCCGGCGCCTTCGTCTCCAACGCGGTGGGCTCGATGCTCGGCGGGCTCAGCGACGGGGCGCTGGAGTTCCTCGAGGGACTCGGCCTGGTGCTGCACATCGGCGTGATGCTGATCTTCCTGATCGAGGTCGTGCACTCCAAGCACCTCCACATCATGGCCGCGCCCATCAACGTCCTGTTCAAGCGTCAGCCGATCGCGCTGGGCGCCGCCAAGCCGCTGACGTCGGCCGGTAAGCCGATCACCCTCGACGACATCGACGACCTCGACGAGGACACCACCTTCGGTGTCGGCGCGGTCGAGGACTTCACCTGGAAGGGCATCCTCGACTTCGCCACCTGCACCGAGTGCGGCCGCTGCCAGTCCCAGTGTCCTGCCTGGAACACCGAGAAGCCGCTCTCGCCCAAGCTGATGATCATGGCGATGCGTGACGCGTCGTTCGCGAAGGCGCCGTACCTCCTCGCCGACGAGGGCAAGCGCGAGGCGCTCCTCGAGGGCAACGACACCCTGACCAAGGAGGTCGAGCGCCCGCTGGTCGGCGACACCGGCGACGACTGGTTCTACATGCCGGAGAGCGGCGCGGGCGTCATCGACCCCGACGTGCTCTGGTCCTGCGTCACCTGCGGTGCGTGCGTCAACCAGTGCCCGGTCGACATCGAGCACGTGGACCACATCGTCGACATGCGCCGCTACCAGGTGCTCGTCGAGTCCAACTTCCCCAGCGAGCTCAACCAGCTCTTCCGCGGCCTCGAGAACAACGGCAACCCCTGGAACATGTCGCCCAACGCGCGGCTGGACTGGGCCAAGGGCCTCGACTTCGAGGTCAAGGTCGTGGGCGAGAGCATCGAGTCCCTCGACGAGGTCGACTGGCTGTTCTGGGTCGGGTGCGCGGGCGCCTACGAGGACCGCGCCAAGAAGACCACCCGCGCGGTCGCCGAGCTGCTCGACATCGCCGGGGTGAGCTTCGGCGTGCTGGGCACCGGTGAGACCTGCACCGGTGACTCGGCCCGTCGGGCCGGCAACGAGTTCGTGTTCCAGGGCCTCGCGCAGCAGAACGTCGAGACCTTCCAGGAGTACAAGGTCAAGAAGGTCGTCTCGACCTGCGCCCACTGCTTCAACACGCTCAAGAACGAGTACAAGGAGTTCGGCGTCGAGCTCGAGGTCGTGCACCACACCCAGCTGCTCAACCGGCTGGTGCGCGAGGGCAAGCTCACCCCGGTGCGCGACGGCGCCGGCGCGCACCAGCGCTCGATCACCTACCACGACCCGTGCTACATCGGTCGCCACAACGGCGTCTACACGCCACCGCGCGAGCTGCTCCAGGTGCTGCCCGGGGCGGAGTACGTCGAGATGGAGCGGAGTGCCGAGCGCTCCTTCTGCTGCGGTGCCGGTGGCGCGCGCATGTGGATGGAGGAGAACATCGGCGAGCGGATCAACGTCAACCGCACCGTCGAGGCGGTCGGCACCGGCGCCGACCAGATCGCGGTCGGCTGCCCGTTCTGCCGGGTGATGCTGTCCGACGGGCTCACCGCCCAGCAGGACAAGGGCGAGGCCCGTCCGGAGGTCGAGGTCCTCGACGTCGCGCAGATGCTGCTCGCGTCGGTGAAGGGCGAGATGGCCACCCGCTACGCGCCCGGTTCGGGTGGCGCTGCCCCGGCGGCCCGGTCCACCGAGACCAAGGCCGAGCCCGAAGCCGGGGACGAGACGCAGACCGCCGACACGGTGACCGAGACGGCGGACGCCGGCCCGGCCGCCCAGGCCTCGGGCGGCAGCTCGCTGTTCGACACCCCGGCGGATTCCGAGACCGCGACCGAGGACAAGACGGTCGCCGAGGAGGCGCAGGCCGCCAAGCCCGCGTCCGCGGGCGGCTCACTGTTCGACCTCGGCGGCGACGAGGAGAAGCCGCAGCCACAGGCCGAGGCGCAGCAGGAGGTCGCGCACACCGCCTCCGAGGCCAGCGAGCCCGCGGCCACCGGCTCGCTCTTCGACATCGCCGCGGACGAGCCGTCGCAGGACGTGCAGCCGGCGGCAGCTCCCCAGGAGGCGCAGGAAGCCCCGGCCGAGCCGGCCGCCGCCGCGCCGACCACGACCGCCGCGGAGACCGACCTGGGGTCGGGCGGCTCGCTCTTCGACATCGCGCCGAGCGAGCCCGAGGCTGCCCCCGCGGCCGCTGCGGCCGAGGCGGAGGCGAAGCCGGCGGCGGAGCCGGAGCCCGGACCGGCGGCGGAGCCCGAACCGGCGGCGAAGGCCGCTCCCGCGCAGCCGGAGGTCGACCTGTCCTCGGGCGGCTCGCTCTTCGACATCGCCGCACCGGAGCCGGCCGCCGAGCCGGAGCCCGAGCCGGTCGCCGAGAGCCCGTCGGAGCCCGAGCCGGAGCCCGGGCCCGCTCCGAGCGCGACCGACGGCAAGCCCGACCCC
>JAGQUE010000383.1 GCA_020438665.1 Nocardioidaceae bacterium
TTGTCGCGGGTCAGCTCCTCGGCGACCTGGAGCTCCTTGATCACCGACTTCCACAACCGTGGCGCCCGGCCCGCCCAGCGGACCCGCACACCCAGCTCGTGCATCTCGTCGCGCCGACGCCGGATGACGTCCCGGTTGAACCCCATCAGGAAACGCACCTCGTCGGGGCTGCGCGACCAGTTCTCGGTCGAGAACGCATAGGCCGAGATCGCCGTGACGCCGATCTCGATCGCGCCCTCGACGACGTCGAAGAGCGAGTGCTCACCCTGCTCGTGACCCGCAGTGCGTGGCAGCCCGCGCTGCTTGGCCCAGCGGCCGTTGCCGTCCATGACGATCGCGACATGACGAGGCACGAGCCTCGCCGGGATCGCCGGCGGGGTGGCGCCCGAGGGATGCGGGGTGGGGGACCGGACTGCTCTGCGCACGCGCCGAGCCTATGCCCGAGGCAGCGACGTCCACGCCGGTCGGACCCGCCATGACTGAATGACCGTTCGATTCCTGGCCGAAGCCCCTCCCAACCTGCGCTCCCCGGCCCTATGCTGGACGAGCCATGTTGCCGGGGGGCGCGTGGATCGAAAGGAACGCTGGGTGTCCCAGCCACTGCTTGACATCGAGCATGAGGTCTTCGTCCTCTTCCGACGAGCATTCACACTCCACGTCCGCACCTCCGTGGGGAAGTACGAACTGGACAGATCGGCCTATGGCATCCTGCTGCTGCTGGATGACGGCGGGCCGATGCGGCTCGGGCAGATCGCCCTGGCCTATGGTCTCGACCCCTCGACGATCACGCGTCAGGTCCAGGGTGTCGTGTCCCAGGGCCTGGCCGAGAAGCACCGGGATCCCGACGACCGACGGGCGACCCTCCTCTCGATCACCGCGGAGGGTCGCGCGACCCTGGCGGCGGTCCGCGAGCAACGGGGCCGACTGCTCGACGCCCTCATGGCCGGCTGGAGCGATCGCCAGCGCAACGACCTGCTGGCGGCACTGCGCCGGGTCAACGACGCCCTGGAGGCGCTCGTCGAGACCTCGGTCTCGACGGACCTGCTGCCCGTGTGAGGCCTCAACGCTCGACATAGGCGAGCGAGCGCAAGCCGCGCTCGAGGTGCCACGCGACATAGGCCGCGACGACGCCACTCGCCTCTTTGAGATGCCGCGGCTCGGCCGACTCGACCGACGGCCAGTCGCCGGCGAGCAGCGCCCCGAGGACCGAGATCGTCTCGGCGGCCGGCGTCGCCGACCCCGGCAGACGGCAGTCGGAGCACAGCACGCCCCCGGCCGACGGGTTGAGCCACCGGTGTGGGCCGGGCTCGCCACAACGCGTGCAGTGATCGAACGACGGCGCATAGCCGGCGACCGCCATCGACCGCAGCAGATAGGAGTCGAGGATCTGGCCCGCGGTGTGCTGGCGGGACGTCATCGCTCGCAGCCCACCCACCAGCAGCAGGAACTGCTGGAGCGCGGGCTGCTTGTCCTCGGTGGCCAGCCGCTCGGCCGTCTCCAGCATCGCGGTGCCGGCCGTGTAGCGCTCGTAGTCGCCGCCGAGGTCGCCGTGGAACGGGGTCAGCGTGTCGGCCTGCGTGATCACGTCGAGCGTGCGCCCCTCGGCGATCATGAGGTCGACGTGGGTGAACGGCTCCAGCCGCGAGCCCCAGCGTGACGATGTACGACGCACGCCGCGCGCGACCGCGCGGACCCGGCCGTGGTGGCGGGTCAGCAGCGTGATGATGCGGTCCGCCTCACCCAGCTTGTGGGTGCGCAGCACGATCGCCTCGTCGCGGTAGAGGGGCACCGCCCCATTCTGCCTGCTTCAGCGCGTGGATCCGGTGCGCGAGCGCCCGGTCGCCGCCCGTGTCTCGCCCCGATCCCAGCACTCATGGGCGAAGTCGGCCGCGATCGCGTTGAGACGGTCGGGGGCCACGCGCCATTCGACGATGCTGCGAGCACGGACGAAGGTCGCGTGAGGCATCTCCTCGGCGAGCATCTCGGCGTCGGCGAACGGGTGGATCGGGTCGCTCGGGTGTCCGACGACCAGGGCAGGGGCCGCGATGGCCTGACGCTGCGCCGAGGGCGGCGCCTGACGCCCGAAGATCAGACCGTGGAGGACCGCCGCCATCGGCGCGGCCTGCTGGTTGAGGGTGTCGAGGCCGATGCCGGCCCAGAAGGGCAGCACCCCGCGCGGGACGGGCTTGGTCAGCCGACGGACCGTGTTGACCGTGACGGGGGCGAAGCGCGCGGCGAACATGAGCGGCACGAACGCGACGATGGCCGCCTCGAGGGCGTGGTTGAGCACCGGCATCTCGAGGAGCAGCCCGGCCAGCCGGTCCGGCGCGAGCACAGCGGTCTCGAGCGCCACGTTGGCACCCAGGCTGACGCCGCCGATGACCGCGCGCTCGGCACCCAGGTGGTCGAGGAGGGCGACGACCTGGTGGGCGAAGGCAGTCATCGAATAGGCGTGCTGGTCAGCGGGCCGGTCCGACCGGCCGTGGCCGAGCAGGTCCACCGACACCACATGGAGCCCCTCGGCCGCGAGCGCCCGGGCCAGCGGCTGCTGCATCCGGCGAGGCATCAGCAGGCCGTGCATCAGCACGACCCAGCGGTCGCCCGCGCCGTACTCGGTGTACTCGAGCCGCCCGGATCCTCGGGCGGTGTCGAGCTCCAGCTCTCCCACACGTTCCGACACCAGCATGGGCGGCAGGGTAGCCGTCCCAGCCGGATTCGGGGAGGTACGACGCGGCGCGACCGCAGCGGCGGACCGGCTCAGGCGCGGTTGACCGCGCTGATGACCGCCTTGAGGCTGGCGGTGACGATGTTGGCGTCCAGGCCCACGCCCCACACGATCTGGTTGCCGATCGCACACTCGACATAGGCCGCCGCCATGGCGTCACCGCCCGCGGAGAGCGCGTGCTCGGCATAGTCGAGGACGCGCACGTCGACGCCGAGCTGACCGAGCACGTCGACGAAGGCCGCGATCGGGCCGTTGCCGTGGCCGACGAGCTCGGTGACCTCGTGGCTGTCGGGCGAGACCATCCGGTCCCGCAAACCTACATTGAGCGTGGTGTCGCCCTCCTCCTCGGCCTCGATCCTCGCCGCGGCGAGCCGGAAGCGACCCCACGGGTTGTCCGGGGTCGGAAGGTACTCGTCCTCGAACTTGGCCCAGAGCTCGCCGGGGGTGACCTCGCCACCGTCGGAGTCGGCATACCGTTGGACGACGCCGGAGAACTCGATCTGCA
>JAGQUE010000384.1 GCA_020438665.1 Nocardioidaceae bacterium
AGCTGGCCTCGTCGGAGGCCAGGAGCACATAGATCGGCGCCAGCTCCACGGGCTGGCCGGGGCGGCCGAGCGGTGTGTTGGAGCCGAAGGACTCCACGTGGTCGGCCGGCATCGTCGACGGGATCAACGGCGTCCACACCGGGCCGGGGGCCACGCTGTTGACCCGGATCCCGCGCTCGCCGAGCAGCTGGGCCAGGCTCGCGGTGAAGTTCGCGATCGCGGCCTTGGTGGCGGCGTACGGCGCCAACGTCGGATTGGGGCTGTCAGAGTTGACCGATGAGCTACCGATGATCGAGGCGCCCTTGCCGAGGTGAGGAAGCGCGGCCTTGACGAGGTGGAAGTAGGCCGACATGTTCGTCGCCCAGGTGTGGTCCCACTCCTCGTCGCTGATCTCCCCGATGGTCTCGTGTGTCATCTGGTAGGCCGCGTTGTTGACGAGTACGTCGATCCGCCCGAACGCCTCGACCGCCGTGGCGACGACGTCACGACACTGCTGCGGCTGGGAGATGTCGCCCGGGACGAGCACGGCTCGACGTCCAGCCGCCTCGACGTAGGCGGCCGTCTCATAGGCATCGTCGTGCTCGTCGAGATAGGAGATCAGGACGTCGGCCCCTTCGCGGGCGAACGCGATCGCGACGGCTCGTCCGATACCGCTGTCGCCCCCGGTGATCACAGCAGCCTTGCCGTCGAGACGGCCGTGCCCGACATAGGACTCCTCGCCACAGTCGGGGCGCGGGTCCATCGCCCGCTGGGTTCCGGGCGGGCGCTGCTGCTGAGGGGGTTGGCTCATGCCGGCGACGTACCCAGCGAGCCCGCCGCTATGCGGAGTTCTGATCTGACACGCAGAGCTCGCATGCCTGCGCGACCCGGGGGTACCAAGTCTTTCCCCGTGCGGCACCGCCGGAGGGTGCCGAACATGTGAAGGAGAACGTCATGGGAAGCGCTGTTGAGGACCGCGAGAAGGCCGCCCGACTGCCCGAGGGAGACGTGATCCGGATCCTGCTCGAGCAGCACGCGCGGATCCGCGACCTGTTCGACGACGTCAAGGAGTCGGAGGGCGAGCACAAGGGGCAGGCCTTCGACGAGCTCCGCGCGCTGCTGGCTGTGCACGAGACCGCTGAGGAGATGGTGCTGCGGCCCGTGTCCAAGGAGGTCGCCGGAGAGTCGGTGGTCGACGAACGCAACCACGAGGAGAACGAGGCCAACCACGTGCTGCAACAGCTCGAGTCGATGGACGTGGACAGTCCCGACTTCGATGCCCAGCTCGAGATGTTCGAGCAGGCCGTGGACCGCCATGCGGAGGCGGAGGAGAACGAGGAGTTCCCGGCCATCGTGGAGTCCTGCGACGAGGAGCGACGGGCCGCGATGGGCAAGCGCCTCCGGACCGTCGAGGGTCTCGCCCCGACCCACCCACATCCGTCCACGGCAGGGTCCACTGCGGCCCAGTGGACCGTCGGGCCGTTCGCCTCGATCATCGACCGTGCCCGCGACGCGCTCTCGCACAGCTGAAGGAGGACGAGGATGACCAGCGCAATGCCTTCGCCCGAGGCGTGGCCGGGGAACGACCCGCTGCCGGACGGCGACGCGACGTCGGAGTCAGTCGATCCCACGCCGGGTAGCGATCCCATGCCTGACGCCGACCCTCTCCCGCCGCTGCCTGACCCCGAGGAGCCCGGGGGGCCGGTGCCCGGGACTCCCCCCGACGACCCGGAGCAGCCCTACCCGGTCGACCCCGACGAGCCGCCCGGGGAGTCCCCCGACCCAGCGATCCCGATCCCGGGTCACTGAGGTCGGCTGCGTCGTGCGGTGGTGACGGTTCACCAAGGTAAGTAGGTCAATCCTCACCTACCTCGCTCAGTTCCGCGAGGTAGGTGAGGGTTCGCCTTCCTACCTTGGTGAACCGTCACCACCACCACCCACCCGGGAGGCGACATCGGCGACGAGGGCGACCGTACGGCGGAGGTCGTCGTCGGAGGTGGCGGGATTGATGGTGCACAGCCGCAGGACGGTACGGCCCGACAGCACGGTGCTGCTCAGGGCCGCGAACCCGTCGGCGGTGACCTCGGCCGCGACCCGGCGGTGGGCGGCGTCATCGAGGCCGACGACGGCGAAGGTGATCACGCCGAGGGAGGCGGGGGTGACGACCTCGAGGCGGTCGTCGGATGCGACGAGGCGCTCGGCCAGCTCCGCCAGCTCGACGCCGCGCTGGACCGCATCGGCGAGCGCAGGCAGCCCATAGGTGCGCAGCGTCAGCCAGAGCTTGGCGCCGCGCGCGCGGCGGGACAGCTCGAACCCCCGGTTGTGGAGGTCGGTCTCACCCCCGGGACCGTGGCCGCCAGCCTGGGCGTCGACGAGGTATTCCGGATGCATCGCGAAGGTGCGTTCGAGGGCGCCCGGGCGGCACACCCACACGCAGCCGAGGTCATAGGGCTGGAAGAGCCACTTGTGGGGATCGAGCACGAACGAGTCGACCCGGTCGAGCCCGGCGATCCCGTTGCGGTCGGCCGCCAGGGCGGCAGGACCGCCGTACGCCCCGTCGACGTGCAGCCACAGCCCGTGCTCGGCGGCCACGTCCGCCAGCCCCACGAGCTCGTCGACCGCACCCGTGTTGGTGCTGCCCGCGGTGGCCACGACGACCGTCGGCCGCAGCCCGGCGGCGACGTCGGCCGCCACGGCGGTGCGCAACGCTGCAGCGGTCAGCCGGTAGGACGGGTCCGCGGGCACGACGCGGATCTCGGAGGCCTCCCAGCCCAGCGCCCGCAGCGACCGGCCGATCGACGAGTGGGTCTGGTCGGAGACATAGACGACCCCGCGCCCCATCTCCGTGCGCGCCACGGCCAACGCGGTGGTGTTGGCCATCGACCCGCCCGAGGCCAGCACCCCCTCGGCCGACGGGGCCAGCCCGAGCGCGTCGCGCAGCCAGCCCAGCGCGACCAGCTCCAGGGTCGCCGTGCCCGACCCACCGCCCCAGGACGACGCGATCGCCTGCATCCCGGTGGCCAGCCAGTCCCCCAGGATCGCCACCGGCGACGACGGTCCCGGGACCCGCGCGAAATAGCGGGGGTGGTCACCGTGCTGCTGGTGCTCGAGCGCGACATCGGCGAGCAGCGCCATGCCTTCCTCGACCGGCCGGGGCGACGACGGCAGCGGTCCGCCCAGCAGCCCCACGAGCTCGTCGTACGACGCCGTGGTGATCGCCGGCCGGTCACGGAGCGTGGTGAGGTGCTCGACGGTGCGGTCAACCACCCAGTGGCCCAGCCGGCGCAGCTCCTCGGCGTCGATGTCGAGCGGACCCCCGGTCGGGGGAGGAAGGTCGGTCACGGGTCAGACGATCCCGCGCTCGACCACGCGTGCGCCAGTGGCGAACCGGTCCGCGGTCAGCGAGGACACGTCGACGACGGGCTCCTGCCCGAGATAGAGGTCGCGGACGACCTCTCCGACCGCCGGCCCCATGAGGAAGCCGTGGCCGGAGAATCCCGTGGCATAGAGGAACCGGGAGACCGTCGGTGACTCCCCGATGATGGCGTTGTGGTCGGGGGTGACCTCGTAGTAGCCCGCCCAGCGGTGGGCGATCCCGAGGTCGAGCACGGCGGGCGCTCGTCGCTCCATGGCCGCCAGCAGGTCCGGCAGCCAGGTCTCGTCATAGCCGTCGCGGAAGCCGGGCTGCTCGGCCGCATAGGACATGCCGACCAGCAGCCCGGGACCCTCGCGGTGCAGATAGAACGTCGTGGCCGCGTCGATGGTCATCGGCATGCGGTCGGAGAAGAGCCCCGGCAGGGGATCCGGCAGCGGCTCGGTCACCAGGATCTGGCGTCGCAACGGTGCGACCGGCAGGTCGACGCCGGCGCTCGCGGCAACGCCGCGGGACCACACCCCGGCGGCACAGACGACGGCAGGCGCGGCCACCGTGCCGGCGGACGTGACGACACCACACACCTCGCCACCCTCGACCTGGACGTCGGTCGCCTCGACCCCGGTCAGCACGGTCGCCCCGTGTCGGCGTGCGGCGCGCGCATAGCCCTGCACCACCGCCTCGGGCGTGCAGTGACCGTCGCGGGTGTGGAAGGTCGCGCCGAGCACGTCGCCGACCTCGACGCCGGGGCTCAGCTCGCCCGCCTCTGCTGCGGACAGCACCACCGAACCGACACCCGCCGACTGCTGCATCGCCACGGCCGCCTGGGCGTCCGCCCAGGCATCGGCGTCGGTGTGCAGGAACAGATAGCCGACCTGGCGCAGGTCGATCTCGCCCCCGGGTCGGGCCGCGAACGCTTCGAACGCCGCCAGGCTGCGCAAGCCCAGCGCGACGTTGACCGGGTCTGAGAACTGGGCGCGGACGCCGCCGGCGGACTTGGTCGTCGACCCGCCGGCCAGGTCACCACGCTCGAGCAGCACCACGTCGCGCACGCCGGCCTCGGCGAGGTGGAAGGCGATGCTGGCGCCCATGACACCGCCCCCGATGACGACGACCTCGGCGCTCTCCGGCAGATCAGGCACGCGAGTCACCCGAACTGCACGCCCTGCGCGAGCGGCAGCTCGGTGGAGTAGTTGACGGTGTTGGTGGCCCGCCGCATATAGCCGCGCCACGCGTCCGACCCTGACTCGCGGCCGCCTCCGGTCGTCTTCTCGCCACCGAAGGCACCACCGATCTCCGCGCCCGACGTCCCGATGTTGACGTTGACGATGCCGCAGTCGGAGCCTGCCGAGGACAGGAACGTCTCGGCCTCGCGCTGGTCGAGGGTGAAGATGCTCGACGACAGCCCCTGCGGCACGTCGTTGTGCAGCGCGATCGCCTCATCCAGGTCGTCATAGGTGAGCACATAGAGGATCGGGGCGAAGGTCTCCTCGCGCACCACGTCGGTCTGGGCCGGCATCCGCACGATCGCGGGGCGCACATAGAACGAGTCCTCACCGGCGACGTCGACGCGTTCGCCCCCGACCACGATCTCGCCGCCCGCCTCGACCGCACGCGCCAGCGCCCGCTGCATCGTGTCGAAGGAGGCTCGGTTGACCAGCGGTCCCACGAGCGTGCCGTCCTCGAGCGGGGAGCCGACGCGCAGTCCGTCGTACGACGTCGCGAGGCGCGCGACGAGCTCGTCGACGACGCTGCGGTGGGCGATCACCCGACGCATCGTCGTGCACCGCTGTCCCGCGGTGCCGGCGGCGGCGAACACGATGCCGCGCAGGGCCAGGTCGAGGTCGGCCGAGGGCGCCACGATGGCGGCGTTGTTGCCACCCAGCTCGAGGATCGTCCGGCCGAAGCGAGCGGCGACCCGGGGCGCGACCTCGGCGCCCATCCGCTCCGAGCCGGTGGCGCTCACCACGGCGACCCGCTTGTCGTCGAGCAGCTGTCCGGAGTCCGTCCGGTCCGCCATCACGAGACGGTGGAGGTCGGCCGGGGCGCCGACGTCGGCGATGGCGCGGTCCAGCAGCGCCGTGCAGGCGAGCGAGCACAGCGGCGTCAGCTCGCTGGGCTTCCAGATCACGCTGTCGCCGCAGACCAGCGCGATCGCCGTGTTCCAGGACCAGACGGCGACCGGGAAGTTGAACGTCGAGATGACCGCGACGACTCCCGCAGGGTGCCAGGTCTCCATGAGCCGGTGCCCCGGCCGCTCCGAGGCCATGGTCCGCCCCTCCAGCTGGCGGGACAGCCCGACGGCCAGGTCGCAGACGTCGATCATCTCCTGCACCTCGCCCAGGGCCTCGGCGGCGATCTTGCCGGCCTCGAGCGTGACGAGGGTGGCGAGGTCGTGCTGGTGCTCCTCGAGCAGCCGGCCGAACCGCTTGACCAGCGCCCCCCGCCGGGGCGCAGGCACCTCACGCCACGCCAGAAACGCCGCGTGGGCCGCGTCGACAGCGGCGGCGACGTCGGCCGCCGAGGCTGCGCCGACCTCGGCGAGGACGCGGCCGTCGACGGGCGAGCGGGACACCCAGCCCCCGCCAGTCGGAACGGCGGCGCCGCAGGCCACCAACGCGGCCTCGGCTCGGGCTCTCAGGTCGTCACTCGTCATGAGCGGAGATTCTGCCGGAAGGGAACCCCGTGCTCCGTTGTTGGGGGGACGTGAAGAAGATCGGGTTCCTGTCCTTCGGCCACTGGTCGAGCTCGCCGCACTCGCAGACGCGCTCGGCGTCGCAGACCCTGCTGCAGTCGATCGACCTCGCTGTCGCGGCCGAGGAGCTGGGCGCCGACGGCGCCTACTTCCGGGTCCACCACTTCGCCCAGCAGCTCGGGTCGCCGTTCCCGCTGCTCGCGGCCGTGGGGGCGCGGACCAGCCGCATCGAGATCGGCACCGGCGTGATCGACATGCGCTATGAGAACCCGCTCTATATGGCCGAGGACGCCGGCGCCGCCGACCTCATCTCCGGCGGCCGGCTCCAGCTCGGCATCAGCCGAGGGTCACCGGAGCAGGTGGTCGACGGCTGGCGCTACTTCGGCTACCAGCCCACGGACGGGTCCGACCATGCCGCGATGGCACGCGAGCACGCGGCCGTCTTCCTCAAGGTGATCGAGGGCGAGGGTTTCGCCCAGCCCAACCCGCGGCCGATGTTCCCCAATCCGCCCGGCCTGTTGCGGGTCGAGCCGCACTCCCCCGGGCTGCGCGACCGGATCTGGTGGGGCGCCGGCACCCGCGCCACGGCCGAGTGGACCGCCGAGCAGGGCATGAACCTGATGAGCTCGACCTTGCTCAGCGAGGACACCGGCGTCCCGTTCCACCAGCTCCAGGCCGAGCAGATCCAGCGCTTCCGGGACGCCTGGAAGGCCGCCGGCCACGAGCGCGAGCCGCGCGTCTCGGTGAGCCGCAGCATCTTCCCGCTGGTGAGTGACCTCGACCGGGCCTACTTCGGGCAGAACACCGCCAGCCGCGACCAGGTCGGCTTCCTCGACGGCGGCGCGGCCCGCTTCGGCCGCTCCTACGCCGGGGAGCCCGACCGCCTCGTCGAGGAGCTCGCCGAGGACGAGGCGATCGCCGCCGCGGACACGCTCCTGCTCACCGTGCCCAACCAGCTCG
>JAGQUE010000385.1 GCA_020438665.1 Nocardioidaceae bacterium
CCTTTCGGCCGGCCGGTGGTGCCGGAGGTATAGATCAAGGTGGCCAGCTGATCGGGCCGGATGCCGACTGCGGTCTCGTCGATGACGTCCGGGTGCTCGGCGAGATAGGCGTCGCCGAGCTTGCCGAGGTCCGCCAGCCCGATCACCCAGTCACCGTCGACGGTGCCGTCGAAGGTGATCACCTTGCTGACCAGCGGCAGCTCGCCCCGACGGGCGACCAGCTTGGCGATCTGGGCGTCGTCCTCGGCGAAGACCACATGGCACTCGGAGTCGCTGAGGATGTAGGCGGTGTCCTCCTCGTTGGTCGAGGGATAGACCGTGGTGGTCGCCGCGCCGGCGCACATGACGGCGAGGTCGGCGAGGATCCACTCGTAGCGCGTGTTGCTCGCGATCCCGACGCGCTGCTCGGGCGCCACCCCCAGGGCCATCAGGCCGGCGGCCAGCCGGCCGACATGGTCTCCGGCTTGGCTCCAGGTCACGGTCTCCCACGTTTCGCCACGGGGGTAGCGGAAGGCCTCGGTGTGGGGGCTGCGCTTGACCCGGTCGAGGAACTGGACCGCGACGTTGGGGTGCATGGTGTCGACGAAGCTGGGGTCGGTCTGGGTGGGCATGTTCTCGGCAACTCCTCGGACGCTTGGGTTCGAAGGACACGTCTCGGGAGTAACCTAGATCACCTTGTTACGGACCGGTAGCCACGATCGGGCTCAACCCGGTCTCAATCGCCCGCTTCCCGCGGGTTTGGCGCTCAGCGAGGGCCGACCGAGCCAGGCCCGGGCAGCTCGCCCGAGCCGCGGGGCACCAGCGTGGTGCCCAGCACCACCCGGCGTACGGGCTCATCGGCACCGGCCAGGCGCGTCAGGAGCAGGTCGACCGCGGTCAGCCCCTGGCCGCGGGCGTCCTGGCGGACCACGGTCACCGCCGGCTCGAGCAGATCGGCGGTGGCGAAGTCGTCGAAACCCACGAGGGCGATGTGGTGAGCCTGCCCCAGCTCACGCAGGGCCCGGACCGCTCCCACGGTGGCATCGTTGCGGGCAGCGAAGATCGCGGTGGGCGGGTCAGGGAGCGCCAAGAGGTCCATGACGGCCCGCTCGGAGGCCGTCGGGCTGCCGTGACCGGGCCGCTCGAGCGCTCGGTCGACGGGGAGGCCCGCCTCCGCCAGCCCGGCGCGATAACCCTCCAGCCGCTCGCGGGCGGTGTCGATGGTCTGGTCGTCACCCACGAACCCGATCCGCCGGTGGCCCGCAGCGACGAGGTGGCGTACCGCCGACCGGGAGCCACCGTGGTTGTCGGTGGCGACCGAGTCGACGTGGAGCCGAGCCGGGTGGCGGTCGACGAAGACCACCTCGACACCGGCCGCCATCTCCTCGGCGAGATAGGAGTGGTCGTGGCTGGCGGGCATCAGGATGATCCCGTCGATGCGGCGCTCGACCAGGCCCAGCACGAGCTCGTGCTCACGGTCGGCCTGCTCGTCGAGGCTCGCCGAGATCACCACGACCCCGCTCTCACGGGCTCGGTCCTCGACGGCGCGCAGCAGCTCGGCGCAGAAGTCGTTGCCGAGGTCCTGGAGCAGGACCCCGATCGAGGCCGTCCGGCGGCCGCGACGCAGCTGGCTGGCGGCCAGGTTGTGGCGATAGCCCAGGCGCTGGACCTCGGCCTCGACGCGGGCGATCAATGCGGCTGAGACTCCCGGCTCACCGTTGACCACCCGGGAGACGGTCTTGAGGGACACCCCCGCGGCCGCCGCCACCTGCTGCATGGTGGCGCGGCGGTGTCTGTCCACTCCGCGCGACTCGCTTGACACCCCCGAAGGCACACGCGCATCCTACTCGTGACAACGTTGTCAGTTCGGGAAACTTGCCCGCGGCGGACGACCACACAGAGCCCCGGGCGGGGCGAGCACCTGCGCGGTGAGGGTGGCTCCCTCCCGCATCCTCCAGGCGCCCCGTCCGGTGACCACGACCGCCGCGCGGACGGGACGACGCCCTCCTGTCGCCGTCCGCGCGGCGGAGTGCTGTCAGTCGCCCAGCGTGGCGACGTACTGCTCGGCGCGGCGGCGGGCCTTGGCGGCGAGGGTGTCGACCCGCAGCAGGTCCGGCAGCAGCCGGGACTCTGTGGTCAGCGCCCGGAACATCACCGCGACGGTGACGCCGTGGCCGGGGCGGTGGACGACCTCGAGCTCGTCGCCCACCTGGATGATCCCCTCGTCGACCACCCGCAGATAGGGGCCGGGCCGCCCCTCGGCGGTGAACCGCTTGACCCAGCCACGGTTGTCGAAGCCGGTCGCGCCGAGCCAGCCCTTGAAGTCGTTGCACGGGATGCGCACCTCGGCGACCTCGAAGACCGCCGAGCCGACCCGCCACCGCTCCCCCACCTCGGCCTCGTTGACGTCGATCCCGGCGGTGGTCAGGTTCTCGCCGAAGTGGCCGTCGGGCAGCTGCTGCCCGAGGAGCTCGCCCCAGCGGTCGAGATCCTCGCGGGCGAAGGCATAGACGGCCTGGTCGGGACCGCCGTGGTGGACGGTGTCGGCCACCTGGTCACCGCTGAGGCCGAGCGTGGTCACCAGCACTGGGTCGGTGACGACGTGCTTACGGATCGCGCTCACGCGCGAGACGTCCCACGCGGCCTGCTCAGGCTGGCCGACGTTGACGGAGACGATGCGGGGGGTCATGCCCCCATCGTCGCTCGCCACCGACGCCAGCGCCACGGGGTTTGGCCCCGGCCGACCCACGGTCAGTCCTGGACGGCCTTGGCGATGGCGACGCAGCGCGTGATCCAGTCCCGGTCCTCGGCGTCGGGGCGACGCCCTGCGCGCTGGGCGTCCTCGATCGTCCAGTGCGCGTTGAGCACCATCCGGACCACGACCCAGTCGCGGGCCCGCTCCTCGTCGAGGCCGGCGGCGTCGACGACGGTGTGGAAGCGCCGCCGGATCGCGGCCCGCAGGTCGGTGCCGGCGAGCATCTCCTCCCAACGGTTCCACAGCAGCGGCGCGGGCTCGTAGTGCGGGTCGCCGGCCATCGGCTTGGGGTCGATGACCAGCCACGGCTCGCGCTCACCGGCGAGCACGTTGTCATAGTGCAGGTCGCCGTGGACGATCACCGGCGCCGCCGGAGTCTCCGCGACAAGGGCCCGGCCGAGGCTCAGCGCCTGCTCGACCAGTCGTCGCGGGAGCGGTGCATCCACGGGCATCGTGCCCAGCGCGGCCAGCCAGCGATCGACGTACGACGTCACCGTGCGCAGCTGCGGGAGCGCCGGACGGTGCAGGCGGGGATAGCGCTCCGCCACCACCTCGCAGGCCTCGACAGCGCCGATCGACGTCAGGCTCGCCGGCCCGAGCCGCTCGAGCAGGAGAGCGCCTCGCCGGGGATCGGCCCGCAGCAGCGTCACGGCGCCGTCGCCACCCCACGCCCGCAGCGCCAGGTGCTCGTGCTCGGACTCCTCATCGAGGAGGCCGAGCTTGAGGACGGCCGGGCCGCCGTCCGGGGCCAGCACGGGGACCACCACCGAGCAGTAGCCACTCATCGGGTCACCGTCGGGCGTGAGCTGCCACTCCTCGACCACGTCGCGGTGCAGGATCGGCAGCCCGTCCAGCCAGCTGCTCCACGGGTCCCCGAGGGCACGGCGGCCCTCCAGGTCGGCAGGGACGACGAGCCGTGGGGTCACCCCGGCAGTGTGCCCGGTCGCACCTGAGCGCCGGCGAGAGGGCTCAGCGGAAGAACGCGAGGTACTGCTGGCTCTGGCCGTCGATCTTCCAGAAGTTGCCGGCCGCGACGACGCCGCGGTCGGTGGCAGCGATGGTCCGCACCCCCCAGAGGCTGTTGAACTTCGGGGCGAACGTCGGGTCGACCGCACCCGTCGCGGCGTCGAGCGCCTGCAGCCGCGCCTTCGGGTCCAGCTTGGTGCCCTCGGCGAACCCCGCCCAGACGGTCCCGTCGTGGTAGGCGACGGTGTGGACGTCACCGACGACCTTGTAGCGCCACACGCGGGCACCGGTGGCGGTCGACCACGCCACCGCACTGTTGACATCGCCGCCGATGGCGCCATAGAGCATGGTGCCGTCGGGGCTGATGTCCAGGCCTCGCGTTGTCGCCGGCTTCTCGAACGTGAGCGGGGCGAGCTTGCCGTTGGCGCCGTTGATCAGCGCGACCTTGCGCTGCGCGACGCCGTTGTAGGAGAAGAAGTTGCCGGCGATATAGACGTCGAAGCCGTTGGCCTTCTCGGGTGCCACGATGGCCCGGACCATGTCCTCGACCTTGGGCGAGAACCCGTGCGGCACGGCCCCGGAGGTGGCGTTGACCTTGGTCAGGTACTTCTGGCAGTCCCTGCCCACCTTGGTGAACCCGCCGCCCACGAACAGCATGCCGCGGGAGAGCTCCAGGGCACGGACGGTGCCGTTGACGCCGACGTCGAACTTCCGGTCGACCTCACCGGTCTTGGCGTTGACGCGGACGAGGCGCTCGTGCTCGCGGCCGTCGACCTTGGCGAACTCACCACCGGCCCAGACGGTCGTGCCGTTCGACTCCAGCGCCCACACGACGCCGTCGGCTTGGGGGCTCCACGACAGCGGCTTGCCGGTCGAGATCGAGAACGCCGCGAGGTGGGCGCGGTCCTTGGTCTCCCCGGTGCTCGAGACGATCTTGGTGAACCGCCCGCCCACATAGACGGTGTCGCCGATGACGGTCGACGCATAGACGGGGCCGTTGACCTGCCACGACTCGGTCGGGGTGTCGTCCACGGACACGGCCGCGTGCGCGGTGCCGGTCAGCGCGGTGGCGACGAGAGCGAGAGGGAGTGCGCTGAGCGCGCGACGGATCGATCGGCTGGCAAGCATGAGCCGATTCTTCAAAACCCCCGTGGCCGGTGTCACCGGAATGAACCGGTCGGTCCGATCGTCTAGACCAGTGGCCGGGGGTGACCGTTCGCCCGCCGGTCGTGGCTACTTCTTGGCCTTCTCGGCGGGGGCAGTGGTCGACAGCGCGGCGATGAAGGCCTCCTGGGGCACCTCGACGCGGC
>JAGQUE010000386.1 GCA_020438665.1 Nocardioidaceae bacterium
TCAAGCAGCGCCACGACCTGCGGCTCGTGGTCATCGACTACATGCAGCTGATGACCTCGGGCAAGAAGGTCGAGTCACGCCAGCTGGAGGTCTCGGAGTTCTCCCGCCAGATCAAGCTGCTGGCCAAGGAGCTCGAGGTCCCGATCATCGCGCTCTCCCAGCTCAACCGTGGCCCCGAGCAGCGCTCGGACAAGCGCCCGATGCTTGCTGACCTTCGCGAGTCGGGCTCGCTCGAACAGGATGCCGACATGGTCGTGCTGCTCCACCGCGACGATGCCTATGAGCGCGAGTCCACCCGCCCTGGCGAGGCCGACCTGATCATCGCCAAGCACCGCAACGGCCCCACCCGCGACATCACGGTCGCCTTCCAGGGTCATTACTCGCGGTTCGTCGACATGGCCCACTGATGTTGCGTGCCCCATCTCCTGCGCCGCTGTGGGGGGTTAGGGACCCGTATACGGGTCCCTAACCCCCCACAGCAGCGCACCAGTTGGGGCGCGTGGCCGCGGTCGCCCTGGGTCCTGGTCGCCCGAGCGACCAGGACCGGTGACGTCGTGGCGAAGGCGAGCCCGGCCCGGGCCTAGCGACACCCGACCTAGGGGGCGGGCGCCGGGAGGACCGTCGTGGTCAGCCCGTCGATGCGGGTGACGGCGATCTGGGACTGCTCGACATACATGTCGGCCTCGCCGTCGTCGGAGAAGCAGCGCAGCACCCGGTCCTCGGTGCGGGTGTCGAGCACGCCGGAGCCGGAGACGGCGCTGAAGCCGTTGAAGGTGCTGCCATAGGCGATCAGCTGGGAGTACGGCGAGTCGCCGACGAAGCTGCAGTTGAGCTGGGACCCGTTGGGGGTCATGTTCGCCAGCATCGTGTAGTCGACGTGATAGAGCCCCGGCGCCAGCCCGAGGTCGAGGTCGAACGCGCTCACCCCGCTATAGCCGGTGTTGGGCAGCTTGAAGACCGTAGCCCGCGTCTGCAGGTCGGCCGCGGACAACCCGTCCACCTTGTCGGCGTTGAGCTTGACCACCTTGGCGCTCGACGTCACTGCCAGTGGAGGCGCCCCCGTCCGGGTGCGCAGCGACAGGGCGGCGCCATCCCCGGTGTTGCGCAGCTTGGTGGTCTGGTGGGCGACGTTGTCCTTGCCGAGCAGCAGCGTGCCGCCCGTGGCGCCGTACGCCGCCGCGTTGAGGCCGACAGTGACCAGGGCGGCCACGCCGAGCAGTCGGATCGTGTGCGTGCGCGTCGATGTCATGAGATTCCCCCTCGTTGTCCTCGTTGTCCTCGTGCCGGACCGGGGCAGCCTCACACGTCGAGCCCGGCGACCACATGGCCCGCACGGGCTAGGGACAGGCCGTCGAGGGGAACGACCGTGGATGTCCTGTCCAAGGTCGGTCGGAGTGTCAGTGACCGCCCCCGCCGCCGCGTCCCTGCAGCTGGACGGCGGCCGTGTCGTTGCTGGGGTCTGGGTCGACATTGGCGGGTGCGTTGATCGTCGCCGTGATGGCCAGCGGAGCCCGGTCATCGACGAAGAAGGTCAGCCAGGGCGAGGTGCGGTCGGAGGCGGGACGGCACTCGAGGGTCCAGGGATCGACGGCTCCACAGCGCCAGCCCGGGTCCAGCTGTGATCGGTCGGTGAGGTGCCAGGACGGCCAGGGATGGTCGGCCACGAGCCGGATCCGTGCCGTGGCCGGCGTCGCCGAGGGTACGGCGATGGCCACGAGGGCTCCGAACCGCTCGTCGTCAGCCGACATCGAGACGATCCTGAGGTCGAGCCGGGTCGTCCCCGGTGTGGAGAGGGGCGGCACGGGGACGGCAGTCGGCGCCGACGTGGGAGCGTGGCCCGAAGCCTGCGGCACGCCGGGGGGCGCCGTGCTCGCCTCGGCACTGGGAGGTGTCGCACGCGCCGGGCTCGTGGAGGCCAGGGCTCGCTGAGGTCGACTCCTGAGGGTGATGCCACCGGTGGGCTCGAGCACCGACACGGTGGGGCGCGGCTCGGGCCGTTCCTCCGCGGCCAGACCGCCGGCGAGCGGGGACGTGGCTGAGGTGCCCGTGAGCGCGACGAACCCGAGGCCGGCCGTGGCGGCGAGCGCCGCGGCCGCCGCGCCCGCGGCGACCGGGTGTCCCGCCCAGGACGTCAGGCGGGCCACCAGCCAGCCGGTGAACCCGCCCTCGATCGCCGCGGTGGTCGGGAGGGCATAGGTGAGCGCGAGGGGCACCAGCACGGCGGCCAGGTCGTTGTTGAGCAGCACCAAGGCGCGGTTGGTCTCTCGGCAGTCGTCGCACGCATCGAGGTGCGCGGCGATGCGGATGCTGAGCGAGGGCGAGGCGCTGCCACGCACGTATGCCGGAAGTGCGTCCCTGATGACGGCGCACTCTCCGGAGGCGCGCCTCAGGTGCGTGGCCAGATAAGCGCGCCGCAGTCCTTCTCGGGCGCGCAGCGCGAGCGTCGAGACGGCGGTCGGCTTGATCGCGAGCCGGTCGGCGATCTCCTGCCTGCTCAGGCCCTCGACCTCACCGAGCCACAGCACGGTCTGCCATCGCGGAGGCAGCGACTCCAGCGCCTGGCGGACGGTGTCCCGGTCGGAGAAGCCGTCGGCGGGATCGGTGGCGATCTCGGGGTCGTGCAGGTCTGACGCCGGGGAGAAGTCGTGGGCGGACTCGCGGCCGCGACGAATGGTGTCGATGGCGGCGTTGCGGACCATGGTCAGCAGATAGGGGCGGAACCGGTCGATGGCGCCGGCGTCACTGCGGAGCAGCACCAGGATCCTGGCGAACGACTCCGCGACCACGTCCTGCGCCGTGGCGCCGTCGACGATGCGTCGGGCCACGCGCGAGGCCGCCGGCTCGTGGCGTCGATAGAGCGCCGCGAAGGCCTCGGCGTCGCCCCGGGCCACGCGGGTGGCGAGCTCGTCGTCGGTCGGCTCCGTGCGGATCCCGGCGCGCCTGACGGCGCCGCCTGCCGGCCCGCCGCCGTGGGAGCCCGTTCCCGTGCTGTCGTCCGCGCTCATGCCACGCCCCTCCCCGAACGCACCGGAAAGATAAGACGCCCACCCGGGCTTCGCATAACGCGAGAACTCGTCACCACCTGTTGACCCGGTCGTGTGGTCGCACGCGGTGAACGGCCGGGCGACCGCGATGACGGCCCCAGGGCTGGCCAGCGTCGATGGAGTGCGTACTCGGGATAGCGCTCGATCTCGGTGGGTAGACCGGCTGTCCGGCCCCGGGGCCGACTGATCCGCGCCACGAGCTCGGGTGGACCCCCACGACCCGTAGCGCCGGATCACCCATCAAGACGCCGCAGCAGCGCTCCCCATAACGCGGGCCCCGCTCGTCGCTCGAACACCGCGCCCGTTGGCGTCGGCGGCGGGCCGAGCGCGACTAAGCCCGGCGTCGCCCCTCGCGCAGGCGCTCGACCGCCTGGGCGACACGTCGCTGTCGCGTCTCCTCGCGCTTGGCGTCGGCCACCCAGGCGGCGTACTCCTTGCGGTGGCTGTAGGCCAGGCCGTTGAAGCCCTTCGCGGCGACGGGGTCCGCGGCGAGGGCTTCGGCCAGCTCGGCAGGGACGTCGACCTCGCGCGGCGCCTCGTCGAGGTCGATGGTGGCCGTCACCTCGTCACCGATGGCGACGTCCATCTCGGCGCGGGCGGCCTTGCTGAACCCGATGAGGTTCTGCCCGTCCATGACTCCCAACCGGAGCCGCGTGGTGCGGTCGCCGATGGTCACGCGGACGGCGGCGCGCTTGCCGCCGCCGATCTCGGCGACCTGGTCATCGGTGAGCACGATGGCCGCTGCGGGCCCCCGCGGCTCGAGTGTGGTGGTGAGGGTCAAGGACGTCACGACGCGACCCTAAGGCAAAGGTCCAGAGTGGCAGCCACCCCATTTGTCCCAGCTGCCCCGATAATCACCTGTGTGAGCAGGTCCGGGATGCTGCATGCGGAGACGGCCGCAGCGCTGGGTCGGCTGATGGTCATCGCGGGGGGCGAGCCCCTCGAGGACCTCGACGCCATCCTCAGTGCGGTGTGGCCGCGCTGGCGCGTCGCCGCGACCACGCCGGTGGGTCCCGGCGAGATGCGGTTGCTGCGCCACCGCGACGGCTGGTGGGCCGCCTACTACGTCGACGCCGAGGCGATGAACGGCGTCGAAGCGCTCGTGCCGCGCCGCCATGCCGGCGACCCGGGGGCCACCACCGGCCTCGAACCCGAGGGTCCGCTCACCAAGGTCACCTGGGAGACCGCCAGCCAGCAGGAGCGGCTGGCGCTGCTGACCGCGCTGGTCCGGTTCACCCCGGTCGCCGAGACGGTCGCCGGGCTCGCCGAGCTGCTGGCGGTCGGCCATCGCGGCTGGCGTCGTACGGACCCCGAGGACTGGCTGCGCGTCGGCACCTTCGCCGGGCTGCTGGCGCTGGCCGAGGAGCAGAAGAAGGTCTTCCGTGCCAAGGACCAGGTCGTTGAGTTCCGCCAGCGCCTCGAGGCCGGCGACTGGGGCCGGATCCGCCGCGACGCCCGCACCTATCAGCGCACCCACGTCAAGCGGCTGCTCGGCGAGGCCCTGCTCGAGACCCTGGTCGACCAGCTCGACGCCGACGAGACGGTGCGCACCTATTGGCAGCTGCGCAACCTCGCGCTCGCCAACGACGACGACGAGACCATCGCCGCCACCGAGTCGCTGCTCACCGAGATGGAGCGCGCCTGGTGCCCGGTGTGCCAGTTCGCGGCCCAACAGGTCCGCGTCATCGACGAACGGGGCGCGCCGGGCCGGGTGTGGCGCCGCTACGTCCGCCTGCTCGGCGCCGAGGAGGAGAACGGCGAGGACGCCCTTGTCCGGCTGACCGAGACCTGGGCCGAGCAGGCCCTCAACGGCTGGCCAACCGGCCAGCCCATCGGCGACCTGGCGGGCCTCAAGCCCCACTTCTTCCCCGAGGCGCAGAACGTCCTGAGCAGCTCGGCCACGGCCGTGCCCTGGGTCGGCCCGACCGTACGCCGCGCGCTCGACGTCGCCGTCGCGCCCGGCATCACCCCGGTGGAGGCGGTGCAGCACCTGTGGGAGGGCTGGCGCGTCGACAGCCATGTCGGTTCCGAGGAGCGCAACCACACGGTCGTCGTCTCGCGCGGCGGGCTCGTCGGGATGGTGCGGCTGCCGTCCTATGACCCGCACGAGTACGACCTGCCGGGCGGTGCCGGCCCGTGGGACAAGAAGTCCCACGCCGAACGGCTCAACGCCGTCGGTTATGCCGTGCGGTCCTTCCGCGTCGCTCCCGCCTCGGGCGGCCATGCGATGCCGACGATCGACGCCGAGACCGCGGCCGCCGTCGCGCCACCCACACCCTCGCGTCCGGCCAAGGCGGCCGTGGCCGCTCCCAAGGCCGACCGCACCGGCCGAGTCGGCTGGCTGCGCCGCGTCACCCGGGGCGAGGGTGCATCGCCTTCCGCCCCCACTGGCACCCAGGCCCCGTCATCGGCCGCGCCGGCGTCCTCCCAGCCGGACGACGCCGTCCTCGAGCCGCGCGTCATTCCCTATGTCCCGCCCGAGCCTGAGGTGACGCCACCTCCCGAGCCACCGGGCGGTCCGGCCGCCCTGCTGCTGCTCGAGGAGGAGGAGCAGGAGCGCGCCCACCGCGAGCAGTTCGACGCCGAGCTCCGCGCCGCCCTCGCCAAGGTCGAGGTCGAGGACCCCGACGGCACCGACCCCACCTCCTGACGACCACGCGGCGACTCGCCTGTTCTGGGGCTGGACAGGCGGGTCAGGCGGGGCGGAAGGAGTCGTGGGCCGGGGGCGGGTCGTGGCGGAGCATGACGTGGTGGGTGACGGTGTAGTCGAGCACCGCCTCATGGCTCATGTCCTTGCCGAAGCCGCTGGCCTTGACTCCACCGTGGGGAGCCTCCGAGGCGATCGGCAGGTGGTCGTTGACCCAGGTGACGCCGGCCTCGATCCGGTGGGCGACCCGCAGCGCCCGCTGGACGTCGCGGGTCCAGACCGACGACGCGAGGCCATAGGCGTTGTCGTTGGCCAGCGCCACCGCCTCGTCCTCGTCGTCGAAGGGGAGGCAGACGAGCACGGGCCCGAAGACCTCGTCCTGCACGATCTCAGCCGACTGCGCCACGCCCGTGACGAGCGTCGGCGGATAGGCGAAGCCGTCCCCGGCCGGGATCTGGCCGCCGGTCACGACCCGGCCGCCCGCCTCGACGGCGCGGGTGACGAACCCGTGCACCCGGTCGCGGTGCTCGGCGCTGATGAGCGGGCCGATGTCGGTGGCCGGGTCGTCGGGCGCGCCGACCCGGATCGCCGCGAGCCGCTCGGCGAGGGCCGCGACGACCTCGTCGAAGGCCGGCCGCTCGATATAGACGCGCGTGGCCGCGGTGCAGTCCTGGCCGGAGTTGTAGGTCGCGCCCAAAGCGAGCCCCTGCGTCACCGCGGCGACGTCGGCGTCTGCGAACACCAGCGCCGGTGCCTTGCCGCCGAGCTCGAGGTGCAGCCGCTTGGTCGACGGTGCAGCCGCCGACATCACCGCCCGCCCCGCGCGCGACGACCCGGTGATCGACACCATCGCGACCCGGGGGTGCTCCACCAGGGCCGAGCCGATGTCGGCGCCGCCGGTGACGACGTTGAGGACACCGGGCGGCAGCCCCGCCTCGACCGCGATCTCGGCCAGCCGCAGCGTCGACGACGGGGTCTGCGGGGCCGGTTTGAGGACCACGGTGTTGCCTGCGGCCAGCGCGGGGCCGAGCTTCCAGATCGCCATGATGAACGGGAAGTTCCACGGCGCGATGCCCCCCACCACGCCGACCGGCCGGCGGACCAGCAGCGACGTATAGCCCGTCGACAGCACCCCGGCCCCCGACCCGTCGAGCGAGCGCGCCGCCCCCGCGAAGAAGCGCAGGTTGTCGACGCCGAAGGGCAGCTCGCCGTCGGCGAAGACGGCGCGCGGCTTGCCGGTCTCGCGCACCTCGAGGTCGACCAGGTCCGTCGCGGCGGCAAGCGCCTCGGCCACGCGCGCCAGCACGGTCGCGCGGTCGCCCGGCGTACGGGCGGCCCACGAGGGGTACGCCGCAGCCGCGGCCGCCACGGCGTCGGCTACGTCGGCCACCGAGGCCTGGCTGACGATGGCCGACACGTGCCCCGTGGCCGGATCGACCAGCGAGGCCGGCTCACCCGAGCCTGGCCGCCGCACGCCGTCGACGAACACGCCATCGATCAGGTTGGTCACGAGGAAGGCCTTTCGTGGTCAGGAGTTGAAGCCGACACCGAAGCGGTCGAGCAGCCGCAGCCACGGCCCTCGGCGCCCGGTCACGTCCTCACGGGCCAGGGCGGCCCGGGTCGCCTGGACGGCGACATAGCGCAGCGGCTCGGGCGGGAACGGCACCGGCGCCTTGGTCAGGAACGCCGGCGCTCCTCCGCCGTCGAGCAGGTCGGCCACGGCGCCCGCGGCGAAGCGCGAGTAGGCGACGCCGAGCCCGGTGAAGCCGACGGCGTGGGCGATGGAGCCGCTTCGGTCGAGCCCGAGATAGGGCACGAAGCGCGAGGTGGTGTCGATCAGCCCGGCCCACCGGTGGGTGAAGCGGATGCCGTCGAGCTGGGGGAAGGTCTCCACGAACTGGCGCGCCAACAGCCGGTGGGAGGCGTCGCGCTGCTCGCGTGCGGCCGATGTCGACGACCCGAAGTAGTAGATCGCGTCATAGCCGCCCCAGAGGATGCGGCCCTCCGGCAGCGGCCGGTAGTAGTGGAACTGGTTGCCGGCGTCGGTCAGCCCCTGCCGCTCGGCCCAGCCGAGCACGGCCCACTGGTGGTCGGTGAGCGGCTCGGTGACGAGCACGTGGTCATAGACGGGCACGACGTACTTCCGCAGCCGTCGCGTCGGCGCGGGATAGGCGTTGGTCGCGAGCACGATCCGGCGTGCCGTGACCCGGCCGTGGGCGGTCGCGGCGACACCAGGGGACACCGACGTGATCGGCGTCCTCTCGTGCAGGCGAACGCCGAGCCGCAGCGCCCAGTCACGCAGCCCGTGGGCGAGGGCGACCGGGTCGAGCAGCCCGCCGCCGCTGCGCACCCGCAGCCCGGCCAGATAGGTCGGGGAGTCGACGTCGGCGCGGACCCCGGCCGCGTCGAGGACCGTGACGTCCTCGCCGTGGGCGGCCATCAGCTCGGCCAGCGGGACCAGCGACGCCGCCTCGTGGGGCGTGGTCGCGACGACGGTCTTGCCGGTGAGCCGCAGGTCGGCGGAGATGCCCTGCTCGTCGAGGTCGGCGGCGAGGCCTCGCAGGTTGGCGCGGCCGAGCTCGAGCAGCTCCTCGATCTGGTCGGGCCACAGCGCGAGCCCGTGGCTGAGGCCGTGGGTGAGGCTCTCGGAGATGAAGCCGCCGTTGCGGCCCGTCGCCCCATGGCCGACGTGCTCGGCCTCGACGAGGACCACGTCCTGCTCGGGGTGACGACGTTTGACGGTGATCGCCGACCACAGCCCGGTGAATCCGCCGCCCACGACGAGGACGTCGGCGGCGGTGTCACCGACGAGCGGCTCGGTGGTCGGCCCGACGCCGTGGCGGTCGTGCCAGTAGGAGCCCGGTCGCGCCTCGGCGAGCGGGTCGGCACCCAGCTGGGTCATGACACGAGCACCCCCATGGCCGGGTCCCACGAGAGCGACACCTCGGCGCCGCGCTCGACGGTCGGGAACCCCGGCTGGGTGACCAGCAACGGCTGGCCGGAGGCGGTCGCGACGTCTCGCGGCGCGACGGCGATCGTCGACGTGCCGCCGGCGAACTGGGTCTCGAGGACGGTCCCGGACACCACGCCAGCGTCGGAGATCCGCATCTGCTCGGGGCGTACGACGAGGAACCGGCCCTCGCCGTGTCCGGGCAGCGTCCGCTCGCCGACCTTGAGACCGCCGGCGGTGGCGACTCCCTCGAAGAGGTTGCTCTTGCCGATGAACTCCGCCACGAACCGGTTGGCCGGTCGGACATAGAGCTCCTCGGGGGTGGCGACCTGCTGGACGCGGCCGTGGTCCATCACCGCGACGCGGTCGGCCATCGACAGCGCCTCCTCCTGGTCGTGGGTGACCATGACGAAGGTGATGCCGACCTCGTGCTGGAGCCGCTTGAGCTCCAGCTGCATCTGGGAGCGGACGTTGCGGTCGAGCGCCGACAGCGGCTCGTCGAGCAGCAGCAGCCGCGGGCGGTTGATGATCGCCCGGGCCAGTGCGACGCGCTGGCGCTGGCCGCCGGACAGCTGGCTCGGACGTCGCGAGGCCTGGCCGTGGAGCCCGACGATCTCGAGCACCTCGGCGACGCGACGGTCGATCTCGGACGTGGCGACGCCGGCGCGCGCCGGGCCATAGCCGACGTTCTTGGCGACCGTCAGGTGGGGGAAGAGCGCATAGGACTGGAACATCATGTTGACCGGCCGCTGGTGCGCGGGGATCGCGAGCAGGTCGTCGCCGCCGAGCGTGATCGTTCCCTCGGTGGGGGTCTCGAAGCCGGCGAGCGAGCGCAGCAGCGTGGTCTTGCCGCAGCCCGACGGCCCCAGTAGCGCGAAGAACTCCTGGTCGCCGATGTCGAGCGAGACGTCGTCGAGCGCACGCACGTCGCCGTACGACGCGCCGACGCCGCGGATCGCCACCAGTGGGTCGGTGGGTGCCGGCTCAGTCACGGGGCTTCTCCTGTCGTCCGACCGCCCAGGCGGCGACGACCACGGCGCTCATGCTGACGAGCAGCAGGATCGTGGCCAGGGCGTTGATCTCGGGGGTGACGCCGAAGCGCACCCGTGAATAGATCTCGATGGGGAGGGTCGGGCTGGTGGGCCCGTTGGTGAAGAACGCGATCACGAACTCGTCGATCGAGAGCGTGAAGCTCAGCAGCGCACCGGCGAGCACCGCCGGTGAGATCGACGGCAGCGTGATGCGGAGGAAGGTGGTGAACCAGCCGGCACCGAGGTCGGTGGAGGCCTCCTCGAGGGAGGAGTCGAGCTGGATCAGCCGCGCCCGCACGATCGCGACGACGAACGCCGTCCCGAACGCCGCGTGGGCGATGGCAACCGTCCCGAGTCCGAGCGGCAGCCCGACCGCGGTGAAGAACGCGAGCAGTCCGATCGCCAGCATCAGGTCGGGCAGGATCGCGGGCGCCATCACCAGCGAGTCGAGCGCGGTCGACCGCGTGAAGCGGACCAGGCCGACGGCGACCATCGTGCCGAGCACCGTCGACATCACCATGGCGCCGACGCCGACGAGCAGCGAGTTGAGCAGGGCGTGCCCGATGTCGGGGTCGCGGAACAGCTCGGGATACCAGCGCAGCGACAGGCCCTTGAAGTTGAGTGCGGACTTGCCGCTGTTGAACGACATGAACACCAGCGCGGCGATCGGGACATAGAGGAAAGCCCCGACGACGCCGAGCGGCACCCACAGCCAGCCGAATCCCTGACGGGCCAATCCCGGAGGGCACGATCGCTGACGGCCCGATCCCTGACGGCCCAGTCACTGACGGCCCAGCCCCTGCCGGCGGGTCACCC